>JANLWD010000289.1:0-7003 GCA_031364345.1 Sphingomonas sp. | reverse complement strand
GTTCGATGTCGTCAATCGCTTGCTGACCAAGAAGGAAGTCGGCGACGTCATCGACATCGTCTATCGTCACGCGGGCCAGAAAGAGACTGTGCTGTTCGCCGATGCGATCATGAGCCTTGGCTTCAAGCATGCGTTCCAGGCAGGCATTTCGTTCGGCAAGGACGACATGATCATCCCGGATTCGAAGGTTGCAACCGTCGACGATACCCGCGCGCTCGTGAAGGATTTCGAGCAGCAATATCAGGACGGCCTGATCACGCAGCAGGAAAAATACAACAAGGTGATCGATGCCTGGAGCCGTTGCGGCGACCAGGTGGCGAATGCGATGATGGACGAAATCCGGGCCGTGAAGCGTTATGAAGACGGACCCAATAAGGGCCGCGAAATGCCGATCAATTCGATCTATATGATGGCGCATTCTGGTGCGCGCGGAAGTCAAGCGCAGATCAAGCAGCTTGCGGGTATGCGCGGTCTGATGGCCAAGCCGTCGGGCGAAATCATCGAAACGCCGATCATTTCGAACTTCAAGGAAGGTCTGACCGTTCTTGAATATTTCAACTCGACGCATGGCGCTCGCAAGGGTCTGGCGGATACGGCGTTGAAAACGGCAAACTCGGGCTATCTCACGCGCCGCCTTGTCGACGTGTCGCAGGACTGCACGATCGTCGAACTTGATTGCGGCACGCTGCGTGCGCTCGAGATGAAGGCGATCGTTCAGGGCGGTTCGGTTATTGCTTCGCTTGGCGAGCGCATTCTCGGTCGCACCACGATGGAAGACATCATCGATACCAAGACCAATGAAGTGGTGATCCCCAGCGGAACGCTGCTCGACGAAGCCAACATCCTGACGATCGAAGCAATCGGCACGCAGGCAGTTAAGATTCGCTCGCCGCTGATCTGCGAAAGTGTCGGCGGTGTTTGCGGGGCTTGCTATGGTCGCGATCTCGCGCGCGGGACGCCGGTCAACATCGGTGAAGCAGTCGGCGTCATTGCCGCTCAGTCGATCGGTGAACCCGGTACACAGCTGACCATGCGCACGTTCCACATCGGGGGTGCGGCTCAGCTGAACGAGCAATCGAACGTCGACGCGCTTGCGGACGGCACGTTCGAATATCGTGATCTGCGCATCATCAAGGACAAGGCGGGTCGTCGCGTGTCCCTCTCGCGTCAGGGCGAAATCGCAATTGTCGATGCCGAAGGCCGCGAACGTGCGGTGCATCGTATTCCGTACGGTGCCTACTTGCTGTTCGATGACGGTGCGCAGGTAAAGCAGGGCGATCGTCTCGTCGAATGGGATCCGTTCACGATGCCAGTGATTACCGAAACTGGCGGTATCGTGAAGTATCAGGACCTGATCGAGGGGCAGACGCTGATCGAGCAAGTCGACGAAGCAACGGGCATCGCCAACAAAGTCGTGACCGAATATCGTCAGGGCCGGACCAAGGAAGACCTGCGTCCGCGCCTGACACTCCTCGGAGAAGATTCGGCCGATGCCGCACGCTACATGCTTGCGGTTGGTGCGACGCTTTCGGTCGAAGACGGTGCCACTGTCTTCGGCGGGGACGTTCTGGCGCGCGTCAGCCGTGAAGCTGCCAAGACGCGCGACATCACCGGTGGTCTGCCGCGCGTTGCCGAGCTGTTCGAAGCGCGCAAGCCGAAGGAAAATGCGATCATTGCACGAGTCAGTGGCCGTGTCGTTTTCGGCAAGGACTACAAGGCCAAGCGCAAGATCGGCATCCAACCCGAGGATGGCAGCGAAATCGTCGAATATCTGATCCCGAAGTCGAAAGTCATCGATGTTCAGGAAGGCGATTACGTCAAGCGTGGCGACAACCTCATCGGCGGTTCGCCCGATCCGCATGATATTCTCGAAGTTATGGGCATCGAGCCCCTCGCCGAATATCTGGTCGCGGAGATTCAGGAAGTCTATCGTCTTCAGGGCGTGAAGATCAACGACAAGCACATCGAAACGATCGTTCGCCAGATGCTGCAAAAAGTTGAAATCACAAATGGCGGCGACACCACGCTGCTGGCAGGTGAACAGGTCGACCGGACCGAGATGGACGAAACCAATGCCAAGCTGACCAAAGGCCAGACGCCTGCGGAAGGCAAGCCAGTGCTCCTGGGCATCACCAAGGCGAGCTTGCAAACCCGCAGCTTCATCTCGGCGGCGTCGTTCCAGGAAACCACGCGCGTGCTGACCGAGGCATCTGTTCAGGGCAAGAAGGACACGCTGACCGGCCTGAAGGAAAACGTCATCGTTGGACGTCTCATCCCGGCGGGCACGGGCGCGGGGCTCAATCGTCTGCGTGTCAGTGCGACGAGCCGCGACGCTGCACTGCGCGCGCAACAGCGTGACTGGCAGGCTTCGTTGATTGCGCCTTCGTCAGCGGCCGAAGAGCACGCCGCCGAACTGCGCCAGCCCGTCGAAGCCGATACCGGCGACGACGCGCTTGGCGAAGTGATCACGTCGGGTCACGGCACTGATGCCGACGCGGGCGATTATCTGAACAGCTGATCGCGCTGCGCATAACCAATTTAGCCCCGTCGCACCCCAGCGGCGGGGCTTTTTTGTTTCGTATTGGCACATCGGGCGAAAATCGGGATTACATGCTTGAGGTTCGCCAAGTTTGCGATTAACGGCATGTTAACGGTCGCACCGTGGGCAACGACCCTTCCCGAAATTTTGTATAGGATTAGTCCCATGAAACTCCGCAATCTTGCGCTGTCGGTCGTTGCGCTCGCAATGCCCGTCGCCAGCCAGGCCGCTGTCATCGTTCTCGATTTTGAGAAGATCGCGCCTTATCCGAACAATAACGACGTTCTCATTCAGAACTATTATAATGGCGGAACGTCGAGCAACGGGTCGAGCGGCACGAATTTTGGTGTCGCATTCTCAGCAAACTCGCTGGCAATCTGCTTGAACTCGCTGACGGTGTCATGCTCGAACACGTCGCGTGGCGGTCTGGCACCAACATCGTCACAAGGCGGTCTTTTCTTCCTTGACGGTGCGCAGTCGATCATGAACGTCGCGGCTGGTTTCACGACCGGCTTTTCGTTCAACTATGTCGCGTTGAGCAATCCCGGTTCGGTCTCGGTATTCTCTGGTCTCAACGGCACCGGCACCAACCTCGGTACGATCCTGCTTCCGACCAACGCAGGCAGCTGCCCCGGATACAATGCCGGCTTCTGCCCGTTCAAGCCGGTCGGCGTGACATTCGCCGGAACCGCGCTGTCGGTTTCGTTCGCGGGCGTTGCCAACCAGATCGTGTTTGACGACATCACCTTCGGCAGCGCAATCGTCGGTGGCGCAGTCCCCGAACCCGCGACTTGGGCAATGATGCTGGCCGGTTTCGGCATTGTCGGCGGCGCGATGCGTCGTCGTCAGCGCACGAGCGTTTCGTTCGCATAAATCGAGAGCATTGTAGTGCTGTGACATGGGCCCTCCGGAGCGATCCGGAGGGCCTTATCATTCGGTCAGAATCTGACGTTGAGCGTAATCGGAATGATGTGGTCCATCCGGTCGGCCTGGCCGCGGCGTTCCTGATATCGGTTTTGATAGCCCGTTTCGGCTGATATCATTTTGCTAAGCGGAAAATTGATCCCGACAAAATTTCGCGCCTGGTCAAAGCCCGCACGTGCCCCCCAGTCGGTCGTATTCAGGGCGAAAAACAGTTCGCTCGAAATCACGAATTGCGTCTTTTTTGCCTTGAGCGGGATCAGCAATTGCACACGCTCACGAAACCGCCAGCCGAGGTCGCGTGCGCCACTGACCCAGCGTTGTTCGAGCCGAGTGCGCGACGCCAACGTCGCTGTTCCGACTTTTCCAATGCGCCAGTTAACCTGTTGAAAAATCCTGTTCTCGTCGACGTCGGCACGGCCGTCGTTGATCGTCTTCTGGTGCGCGTATCCCAAAAATACCGTCACGGCATTGCTGAATTTATAACCAACCGCTGGCCGGACGATGACAACACCCAATCGTCCGGAATCGTCGACCATCCGCCCGCTTAGCTCGAGAGTCACTGGCACATGCTTTGCGATCTCAGTGCTCAGGTTCAAGACGTTCCAGGTCTGGAAATCTTCATTCGCTGCCCAGGCAGCGGCGGGCGACAAAGCAGCGGCAAGCGCAGATAGCAGTGCGATTTTCAATTGAATCCCGATCATGACGAAAGCGCGTCGTCTATGACCGGAACACAATAAAAATGCTACATCATGCGGTGGCCCGGGCGCGGGTTTTCCACAATGACCACCCGATGCCAGCGCCGAGGATCGCAAACGTGATCGCGAGCGACACCGGCGGCGGAATTTTTGCAAGCCCAAACGCGTCGGCGACGAAGATCTTCGACCCGATAAATACGAGCAACACCGCCAGCGCATATTTCAAATAATGGAAACGGTGCACCATTGCCGCAAGCGCGAAGTAAAGCGCCCGCAGCCCGAGGATAGCGAAAATGTTCGACGTGTAGACGATGAACGGATCGGTCGTGATCGCAAAGATCGCCGGCACACTATCGACAGCAAAAACCAAATCAACGATTTCGATCATGATCAGCGCAAGGAAAAGCGGCGTCATGTAACGCACACCGCCGACTTTGACGAAAAATCGTTCACCATGCAGTTGATCGGTGACATTGAACCGCTTGCGCACCCATTTCAGCACAGGGTTGGCGGCTACGTCGTAGACGGCATCGGCCGTCTGCCACATCTTTATCCCCGTGAAGATCAGGAAGGCCGCAAAAATATAGAGCACCCAGCTGAACTGTTCGACCAGCGTTGCGCCGAGGCCGATCATGATTGCACGCAACACAATGACGCCGAGGATGCCCCAGAAGAGTACTCGGTGCTGATACAGGCGTGGCACGGCGAAATAGGTGAAAATCATTGCGATGACGAAAACATTGTCCATCGCCAGCGACTTTTCGATGACAAAGCCGGTTACATATTGCAGCCCCGCCGTTTCGCCGAGATACCACCAGATCCAGCCACCGAACGCCAGTCCGAGGCTGATGTAGGCAGCACTGAGCACGAGGCTTTCGGTGACGGCAATCTCGCGTTGCTTGCGGTGCAGGACGCCAAGATCGAGCGCGAGCAGAACGACGACGATCGCAATAAAAGACAGCCACATCCAAACCGGCTTCCCCAGCCAGTCGAGCATCAAAAATTCCACGATAATTCCCTTAAAATTTGCCCCGGTTCAACAAAACGTCGTCAACAATGCCTTGTTCGACAAAGACAGTGGCCGGTCGCAGACCCAGGGACGGTCGCAACCGGCCACCCCGTCATCCGACGCGGATTGGGCGTCGTGCGGTTCCGTGCAGACGATCCTTGATCGCCAGCTTGAGCTTTTTCAGGCGCGACACGCGGTCGCGATCCGGCCAGCGCTGCTTCAATTCGCGACGGATTTCCGTTTCAAGCCGCGAATGCACAAGCTTCAGGCGGTAAATTATCGGGTTCATTTTCGGCACTCCTCATTTCGACCAGATCGAACGAGTGAACCAGCACCTTGGAAACGCGACAGGACCCAAGGCACCGGATTTCACCCGATGCGGTCCGACATCACGATCGCTTGGCGACCGCCAGAGGGGCCCGGCCCGCACCTATCACTATGGGAATTGGAAACAGTGCTTCAAGCCCCTGCCAAAGAAAGAATTTCGGTTTATCGCTTGTTTTGCGTAACTGGCCGCGACGATGCTGAAAATTGCCAGTTATAACATCCACAAGGGCGTCGGCCTCGACCGGCTTCGGCGACCTGATCGTGTCATCGACGTTTTGAACGAGCTCGACGCGGACGTCATCGCACTTCAGGAAGCCGACCGACGCTTCGGTGCGCGCGCATCGGCCTTGCCCCCCGAATTGCTGCTCGCGCAATCGCCCTACGTGCCGGTCGAATTGAACCGAAGCGCGCATAGTATTGGATGGCACGGCAACGCAATTCTCGTCCGCAACGATGCTGAAATCCTGACACATGCTCATATCGAGTTGCCGACACTCGAGCCGCGCGGGGCCGTACTTGCCGAAATTCGTATCAGGGGCGTGAGGATGCGGGTCGTCGGAATGCACCTCGACTTATCGGGGCTGTGGCGTCGGCGACAGGCACGTTCGATCATCGCGGCTCTGGAGGCGCGGCGTCCGCTTCCTACAATCCTGATGGGCGACCTCAACGAATGGACGCTTCACGGCGGATGCTTGCGCGATTTCGCCCCTCATTTCCGCATGGCGCCGACACCGCCAAGCTTTCATACCCGACGACCGGTCGCGCGGCTGGATCGGATTATGGTCGATCGCTCGCTGCATATCTCGAGCTGCGGCGTACATCATAGTATGAAAGCGCGCCGTGCGAGCGATCACCTGCCGATCTGGGCACAGATTGATTTCCCCTGAAATCTCGGCAACGACATGCTCGTGAGACATTTTGACACGATCATTGTGGGTGCGGGGCATGGCGGTGCTCAGGCCGCCATCATGTTACGACAGCAGGGCTTTGCAGAGACGATCGCATTGATCGGGCGCGAAACCGAGCCGCCATACGAACGCCCGCCGCTGTCAAAGGACTATCTCGCAGGTGAAAAGCCATTCGAGCGGCTTTATATCCGTCCGATAACATTCTGGGCCGAACGCAGCGTCACGCTGATATTGTGTCGTGAAGTCGTCGCCGTTGATCCTGAGGGACGATCGGTTATCCTCGATAACGGCGACGCCTTTTCCTACACCGACCTGGTCTGGGCTGCGGGCGGTGAGCCGCGATCGCTCGATTGTCCTGGATCGCATCTGGCGGGAATCCATGCCGTTCGCACCCGCGATGATGTCGATGCAATCGCCGCCAGCCTCCCCGGCGCATCGCATATTGCGATCGTCGGTGGTGGGTACATCGGCCTCGAGGCAGCAGCGGTATTGACCAAGCTGGGCAAAGCGGTGACGCTTATCGAAACGCTGCCACGCGTTCTGGCTCGCGTCGCCGGTCCCTAATTATCGGCATTTTATGAAGCCGAACACCGTGCGCACG
>JANLWD010000287.1:0-2009 GCA_031364345.1 Sphingomonas sp. | reverse complement strand
GTCGTGCAGCAGGGTAGCTATGTATGGACGGGATAACCGCTGAAAGCATCTAAGCGGGAAGCCTCCCTCGAGATAAGATTTCATCGAGCCGTGGAAGACCACCACGTTGATAGGCCAGGTGTGGAAGCGCAGTAATGCGTGGAGCTAACTGGTCCTAATTGCTCTGTTCATGCTTGAGAGTCCCGCCATCAATGACAGCACTGGTTGCTGCCGTTTTGGTACGGATAATCAATCAAGACGCCTTTAATTGGTCATCTAGAATTGCACGGATACATCGATTTTAAGAACACCCGAACAAACGCATATACGCGCCTGCTTCATAGCTTGGTGGCCATAGCGCCTGTGACCCACCCGATCCCATCTCGAACTCGGCCGTGAAACCAGGCAGCGCCGATGGTACTACCGCTCAAGCGTTGGAAGAGTAGGACGTCGCCAGGCTTTGTAGCAGGCGCGGATATGTGTTTTGACAGACAGGCAGTTTGCCTGTCGTCGACAAAATGTGACAATGATGTTTTGTGTCGGGTGTTCTCTTTGAACCCATTCCAATGTTGAAATTTCAGGGCCTGAGGCCTCACGCATTCGCTTCGGTGACGCGGGATGGAGCAGCCCGGTAGCTCGTCAGGCTCATAACCTGAAGGTCGTAGGTTCAAATCCTACTCCCGCAACCAGGTCTCAGTTCCGGCAACGATAAAACAGGCTCCTTCGGGAGCCTTTTTTATTGTCTGCGATCAAAGAATGCCAACCGCCAGTTCGACGATATAAAGTTCGCCGTCGTAATCGACGATCAAGAGGTTTCCAGCCTGATCGAGGCCGAAGCTCGCGACGTTATTGATCGTGCCCGCCGTCGGTGTGAACGCGTTGCGCCGTAACGTGAATGCCGATGCGGCCAAAGTCTGCCCAGTCACGAGTTGCGTCACTGGCACTGACCAGATGTTGCCGTTCACGAAATCGCCAAAGAAATACTGACCGCGCAGCGCCTCAATCGGTCCGCGGTAAACATAACCGCCGGTCACCGAATTGCCCTGAGTCGGGCCGCTGCCGTGACCATATTCGGCCACTGGGGCGGTAAAGGCGCTGCTGTTCGTCCCGCCGTTAAAGGGCTGCGTCCCTTCGCGCCGGTTCCATCCGAAGTTGAGACCGTTGGTGCCCGAGGGAATCAAGTTAATTTCCTCGATCGCATCCTGTCCGACGTCGCCGATATAAAGATTGCCCGTTGTCCGGTCGAAGCCTGCGCGGAACGGGTTGCGCAATCCCGTCATCCAGACCTCGGGCGCGCCGCCGGTGATCGCATAGGGATTGCTTGCCGGAATTGCATAATCGCGTGCCGCGTCGGCCGGATAGCTGTCGCGCGACGGATCGATGCGCAGGATTTTGCCGAGCAGCGCAGCGGGATTTTGCGCATTGCCGTTCGGGTCGCCGCCACCGCCGCCATCCCCGACACCCAGGTACAGATTGCCGTCTGGCCCAAAATCGAGCCAGCCGCCATTATGGTTGCTGAATCCCGGATGCGGAATGCTGATGATGACATCCGACGTCGCCGGATCGAGCCGGTCGCGTGTCCCCGCCGCAGCCTGATATTTGCGGACTTCGATCGTGCCAGCCGGATTGGTTACATAGGCGTAAGCGGTTCCGCTCGTCACAAAATCGGGCGCCAGCGCGAGGCCGAGGAGGCCGCGTTCGCCGTCAGTCGAGATTGTCGACGAAGCGTCGAGGAACGGCACCGGCGCAATTGCCCCTGTCGCCGCCGTCACGACGCGAACCAGTCCGCCTTTCTGGACGACAAGAATACGACCCGAATTGTCCGGAAGCGCCGTTGCATAAAGCGGCGCGTTCAGCCCGGTCGCGACCCGCCGCACCTGAAAAGCATCGAGCCCAGAATTGGTCACCGTAACCGCAAGATCGAATGTTACTGTTGCCGTGCCGTCGGTCACGCTCAGCTGGACGAGATAGACATTGTTCTTGTCGGCATCGGTCGGCAATTCGAAATCGGGCAGGCTTTTGAACGTCAG
>JANLWD010000272.1:0-5879 GCA_031364345.1 Sphingomonas sp. | reverse complement strand
GGGCCGCCGCACGCTGCGCCCCTCGCGCCGCAGCCCGTCGAAAGCCTGCGGGCTGGTCACTTCGTGGACAAGGTGCCTGGCGATATAAATGATGCACGTGCCGTCATCGCGGCGATCGACAACATGGTCGTCCCAGATTTTCTCGTAAAGCGTGCGTGGACGGCTGGCCATTACTCCGCTTTAGAGCCGGAACCGCGCGGCGATCAACCTGTTCGATAATCGGCAGTGATGGTGCCAACGGCGGTCGGTTCAGCTTCATGGTCGGGTTCGCGCCAAGTTTCCGCCAGCGCTTCGGCTTCCCACTGCTGCATGGCGGGAAGAGCGAGCATCATGTCGACCCACGCCTGACCGCCAGCGCCGACATCCAAGCCGTAAGTGCGGACGCGATAGGCCACCGGCGCGTAAAAAGCGTCGACTGCCGTGAACCGGGGGCCAGCGAGGAACGGCCCGCCGAAGGTGCTCAATCCCTGTGCCCATAATTCGGCGAGACGAGCGACGTCGCGGGCGAGGGCAGGGCGCATCGGGTTGAGCCGGACGCGAACACCGACATTCATCGAGCAATCGCTGCGAAGTGCGCCGAACCCGCCGTGCATTTCGGTGACCGCGCACATCGCCCAAGCGCGTGCGGCGGGATCGGTCGGCCGGACGCCGTCGTGGCGGTCCGCCAAATAAAGCGTGATGCCGAGCGAGTCCCATATCGTCACCCCACCATCGATCAGGCAGGGCACTTGGCCGGTTGGCGAAAATGATTTGAACGCGCCATAATTGTAGCGTTCGGTGAAGGGCTCGATCCGGTCCACAAACCCAATGCCTAGCGCTTTCATCAGCACCCACGGGCGCAGGCTCCAGCTCGAATAGTTTCGATTCGCCGTAATCAGGACGTAGCTCATTGTGCTTCCTTCAGATGAGCCATCAAGAAGCGGCTGCTGTCGTCGAGCACCGTCGCCTTGGTCCGGAAAGGCAGCGAAAGCGCCATCGCGATGTCTTCGTGACCAAGGCCGGGATACTCCTTTTCCACGACCATTGCGCCCGATCGGCTGAGCGCGGCGAAAAGATTACGGGCGTTTTTGGGGCGCACTGTCGTGTCGGCGGTGCCGGTGATCAGCATTATCGGCGGAGCTCCCTTGCGCGCAAAGTTGATCGGCTGGGTTTCGGCCGGATCGCGCCATTTTCCCATCGCTGCAACGGCGCGTCCGGTAAAAGGATAGAAATCATAAGGGCCCGACAGGCCGACTGCGGCCTTCACTGCGCCGGGCGCTCCGACTGCTGCCAGCCACCGCGGATCAAGCGCGAGCATCGCCACCGAATGTGCCCCGGCCGAATGACCGGCAATTGCAATGCGTTCCGGATCACCGCCATATTTCGCGATGTTGTCGCGGGTCCATTTGACGGCATCGGCTGCATCTTGAACGAAGGCAGGAAAATGGACCTCGGGCACTTTTCGATAGTCCGGGACGACGACCACGAAACCCTTTGAAGCGTAGGCACGCGCCGCAAACCCATAATCATCGCGCGAACCCTTCACCCAGCCGCCGCCGTAGTAAAAGATTATGACGGGCGCCGGTGCCAAATTGCCGCGACCGCGCCAGACATCGAGCGATTGGCCGTGCCTGCCGAATTGCACTCCCGATGCGGCCTTAACCGTCGCGGATCCCGGCGATATGCGGTCGACCTGATCGAGCAGCCCGGGACCCCAGTGGGTGTAAAGATAAGCGCCGATGACGCCGATCATGAGCAGGAATGCCGAGAACCATTTCATTGGCGCTTCTTAGCGGACGGGCGCGCCTGGTCTAGCCGGTCGCTTCGTCACCGTCCGGTACCGGTTTGGCCTTGTCGATCCCCAGCCAGTCCTGCCGTTGAAAACCGTATAGCCGGTCGAGCAATTCGAGCTGTATCCCGACAGGCCGTCCACTTTGCGAATTCCATAGCAACGCGATGCCTGCCTGACGCGCCGGATCGAACAGCACGGTGGCGCGATAGCCCATGACTGCACCCTGATGCCCGATCAGCCGGTGGCCGCGGTAATTATAGTCGCGCCAGCCAAGTGCATATTGCGATGTGCCCATTGCCTGGTTGAACATCCCGCGGCGTCGATCGGTGTCGATGCGCGGCTGATGAATACGATCAAGCACGCGGTCGGGAATAACAGCGGGCGCGGCACCCATCTGCGCTTGCATCCATCGTGCAAGATCGATGATCGACGAGTTGACGCCGCCGGCTGCCGGGACGCGATAATAATTGTCGTTGACGTCGACAGTGCGGCGTCCGACGTGCGGCCGTGCCCAGCTTTTTGACGCGATCAGTCCGGCCCGGCTGATGCTGGCGTCCGCCATGCCGAGAGGCGCAAACAGCCGCTGCGCAACAACCTGACGATAAGGCCGCCCGGTTATGTTGGCGACGATTTCGCTCGCGGCATCGAAAGCGACATTCTGATAGGCGTGGCATTGGCCAGGTGCGCATAATTGCGAAAGTTTGGCCAGCATCGGGCGAAGCGTCCGCGGATCGGCTCCCGCCTCCAGATTGCGGTCGAACGCGTTGCGCGTGACGCCAAGTCGGTGCGACAACAGATCGTCGACGGTTGCGCGCGATTCATTTCCCATCGGCAGCCGCAGCGTCGTCGCATAATCGGCAATCGGCGCATCGAGTGACAAGCGCCCCTCCGCGGCCAGCTCGCCGATCATCGTGGCAGCAACGCCTTTCGATAATGAAGCCCAGCGGAACACTGTCCGCGTGTCGACCGGCTCGCCTCCGACGGCAGCGGTAGTGCCATATCCTTTGGCGAACGAAATTTTACCGTTTTCGATCACTGCGACCGACAAGCCGACCATCGACGGGTCAGCCATCAGATTGTTTATCCGCGCATCGAAATCGCGGTAATCGACACGGTTGCGGCTGTTTGGACCGTTCCACCATTCGCCGATGCGCTTGGTCATTCCACCGATTTGCGCCGTCTGCGTTTGGGGCGCCGATGCGTTGACCCATTGCGCCGTCCCAGCCAGCGCAAATGTCCCGACCAGCAACAAACTCAAAAATTTCGATTTTCCGGTCATGCGCGGCTGCATTCCAAGTTCTGACGATCTAACTGTCATATGGCACAGGTATCGATCGGTTGAACAAGTGCGCTCAGACTCGACTGACCGTGTTGAATCCACGGCCGGTCGTTGTGATGCATCGAATCAGGACAAATAATGCGCCGTTGTCCGCGCCGCTATGTCGCTCGCTGTGACACCGGGTGCCATTTCGACGAGCTTGAATTGGCTGGCGTGATCAGCGCGCTGAAAGACGCACAGGTCAGTGATAATCATGTCGACCACATTCCTGCCCGTCAGCGGCAGGGTGCATGCCGGGATGAACTTTGGTTCGCCGTTTTTCGATGTGTGCTCCATGACAACGATGATTTTCTTGACGCCCGCAACAAGATCCATCGCGCCGCCCATGCCCTTGATCATTTTGCCCGGGATCATCCAGTTCGCGATATCCCCGTTCTCAGCAACTTCCATCGCGCCGAGCACGGTCAGGTCGATATGCCCGCCGCGGATCATCGCGAAACTGTCCGAGCTGCTGAAGTATGAGGACGACGCAAGCTCACTGATCGTCTGCTTGCCGGCGTTGATCAGGTCGGGATCGACATCTTCGTCATAGGGAAATGGCCCGATGCCGAGCATTCCGTTTTCCGATTGCAGCGTGACCTCGATGTCGGCTGGGACATGGTTTGCGACCAGCGTCGGTATACCGATGCCGAGATTGACGTAATAACCATCCCTCAATTCACGTGCTGCGCGCGCCGCCATTTCATCACGGGTCCAGGCCATCACGCAGCCTCCCGCCCGCGGACAGTGCGAAACTCGATACGCTTTTCATAAGGCGCACCGCAAATCAGGCGTTTAACGTAGATGCCGGGCACATGGATTGCATCGGGATCGAGCGCACCAACCGGCACGATTTCCTCGACTTCGGCCACGGTCATGTGGCTTGCGGTTGCCATCGGCTGGTTGAAGTTGCGCGCGGTTTTCCGGAAAATCAGATTGCCGCTTTCGTCGGCTTTCCAGCCCTTGATGATGCTCAGATCGGCGACGATCCCGCGTTCAAGAATATAATCCTCACCGTCGAACGCCTTCACTTCCTTGCCTTCAGCGACCAGCGTCCCGACGCCTGTTTTCGTATAAAATCCCGGTATGCCAGCCCCGCCTGCGCGGCATCTCTCAGCCAGTGTTCCCTGCGGACAGAATTCGACATCGAGTTCGCCCGCCAAATACTGCCGCTCAAACTCCTTGTTTTCGCCGACATAAGAAGAAATCATCTTCTTGACCTGGCGCGAACGCAGCAACTTGCCAAGCCCGACGCCGTCGATACCCGCGTTGTTGCTGGCAATCGTGAGATCCTTGACACCCGCCGCTTCGATCGCATCGATCAAACGTTCTGGCATCCCTGACAAACCGAACCCGCCACAGCAGATCGTCATGCCGTCGCGCAACAATCCTTCGAGAGCGGCGGTCGCGTCGGGATAGATTTTGTTCATGGATACTCCTGCTGCACCGCGGCATAGAAGCTCGTCCGACCGGTCGCAATCCCGAACCGACCGCGCTAGAAGCAATCCGACGAATGCCGAAAGACCATGACATGACCGACAACTACGCGCCCGACCTCGCTCTTTTCATCAATGGCAGCTGGCGCGTGGGTGAGGGGCGTGATGCGCAAGCCGTGGTCAATCCAGCGACGGGCAATGCCATTGCCGACGTGCCGCTGGCCAGCGCGTCGGATCTCGACGAAGCACTCGATGCCGCCGACAAAGGATTCAAGCTCTGGCGCGCTACCGATGTCGATTCGCGCGCGGGTGTTTTGCGTGCCGCTGCAAAGCTGATGCGCGAACGCGCCGACAACATTGCGCGAATGCTGACGACTGAGCAGGGCAAGCCAATCGATCAGGCGCGCGGCGAGGTCATCGGCAGTGCGACGATGTTCGATTGGTACGCCGAGGAAGCGAGGCGAGCATATGGCAAAGTTCTTGTCCGTCCCGCAGGGCAGCGCTCAATCGTGATCAAGCAGCCCGTGGGTCCTGTCGCGGCGCTCAGCCCATGGAATTTCCCGGTCTATCTTATGGCGAAAAAACTTGCGCCAGCGTTGGCGGCGGGATGCTCGGTGATTGCCAAGCCGCCCGAGGAGACGCCGGCGTGCACGATGGCGCTGATGCAATGCCTGATCGATGCCGGGTTGCCCGCTGGTGTGTGCCAGATGGTCTTTGGCGTGCCCGACACCGTCAGTCGGCACCTGATCGCATCGCCTGTGATCCGAAAGGTCAGCTTTACCGGCTCGGTGCCTGTCGGCAAGCATCTGATGAAGCTGGCGGCGGACGGCGTGAAGCGCGTGACGATGGAGCTTGGCGGCCACGCGCCGGTGCTGATTTTCGATGATTGCGATCTCGAAAAAACGCTCGACATGGTCGTGCCGCAAAAGTTCAGGAACGCCGGACAGGTCTGCGTGTCGCCGACCCGTTTCTACGTTCAATCATCGATTTACGATGCGTTTATCGATGGTTTTGCGAAACGCACGGCGAGCGTGAAAACCGGCAGCGGTCTCGACGCCGACACAAAGATGGGTCCGCTTGCCAATGTTCGTCGCCCGTCGGCGATCGGCGCATTGGTCGAGGATGCTCGCGCGAAAGGTGCGCGTGTGGTGGCGGGCGGCGAACGCGGAGACGGAGGGTTCTTCTTCCAGCCGACCTTGCTCGCCGATGTCCCCGACAGTGCGGACATCATGAGCAACGAACCCTTTGGCCCTGTCGCCGTGACCGCGCGCTTCGAGACGTTCGACGACGCCATCGAAAAGGCCAACCGCCTGCCTTATGGCCTCGCCGCGTTCGCCTTTACCGAAAACGGACG
>JANLWD010000225.1:0-1532 GCA_031364345.1 Sphingomonas sp. | reverse complement strand
GCTGGGCGGTACGCAGTCGCTGCACACCAATGCGCTCGACGAAGCGATCGGCCTGCCGACTGAGTTCAGCGCGCGGATTGCACGGAATACGCAGATCGTGCTGGCCGAAGAAAGCGGGATTACCCGCGTCGTCGATCCGCTCGGCGGGAGCTATTATGTCGAAGCGCTGACCAGCGAGCTGATCGAGCGGGCGTCCGAAATCATGGCGGAAGTCGATGCGCTGGGCGGGATGACCAAAGCAGTCGCGAGCGGCATGCCCAAACGGCTGATCGAGGAAGCGGCGGCGGCGCGTCAGGCACGCGTCGACAAAGGTGAAGACGTGATCGTCGGCGTCAACAAATATCAGCCCGTCGATGCCGAACCGATCGATTTCCTGAGCATCGACAACGACAAGGTTCGCGAAGGCCAAGTCGCGCGGTTGCGGGCGACCAAAGCGGCGCGGGATGAGGCAAAGTGTCGCGCCGCTCTTGATGTCCTCACTCGGTGCTCCCGCGAAGGCGGGAGCCCTGGAGACGTAACATCGCGATCATCGGCAGGGCTCCTGCCTACGCAGGAGCACAATTTACTTGCGGCAGCAGTGGACTGCGCGCGCGCCCGCGCGACGCTGGGCGAAATTTCGGATGCAATGGAACTCGTGTTTGGACGCTATTCGACCACGCCCGAGCCAGTGCGCAATATTTATGGCAGCGCGCATGAGTTCGACAAAGCCTGGGCGCAAGTCACCGACGGGGTCGAAGCGACCGGGCGGCGGCTGGGGCATAAACCCCGCGTGCTGATCGCTAAAATGGGGCAGGACGGGCATGACCGCGGCGCCAATGTCGTTGCCAGCGCGTTTGCCGACATGGGCTTCGACACGATCAGCGGGCCGCTGTTCCAGACGCCCGAGGAGACTTTGGCGCTGGCATTGGAGCGCAATGTCGATGCCATCGGCGCGTCCTCGCTGGCGGCGGGGCACAAGACGCTGATCCCCGAACTCATCCGGCTTTTGCGCGAGGCAGGCCGCAGCGACATCAAGGTCTTTGCCGGCGGCGTCATCCCGCCGCAGGATTACCAGATGCTCCGCGACGCGGGCGTGGTGGGGATCTATGGCCCGGGCAGCAACATCGTCGAATGCGCGGCGGACGTGCTGCGGTTGCTGGGGCATAATATGCCGCCCGAGGGTCTGAGCGAGGCGGCGGAGTGAGTTTTGTTGAACTGCAACTGATTTTGCTTTTGTCGCTGATGATAGCATCAGGTCTAGCGATCGGATCGAAACGCAGTTTTCTGAAGGCAATAGGCTTAGCTACGGTAGCCTTAGTTCTCGGATTCGCCTGGCTTCTTGCCTATGTCACTATGGCCGACCTGTCCGCTCATTCGTTGCCAGAGGAAGTTGCAACTTGGTCATCACCCATGCTCCCCGCGGTATTCGCTCTCGTTCTTTTCACTGCCGTAAGCTGCGCCGCCTTCCTACGAAAGCAGGACTGAATGTTCACTAAAATCCTGATCGCCAACTGGGGCTTCATCATTGCGAGCGGAGCGAAGCAATCCAGTCG
>JANLWD010000223.1:0-4213 GCA_031364345.1 Sphingomonas sp. | reverse complement strand
CCGCGGATCGAGGCGCCGGCGAATCAGAGCAGAAGTCGTCGCGATTGCAGCACGACGAAACTTTGCTTTTGACGCAGCTCCAGCAACCAGATCATCCATCGTTTCGACGCCTCCACGCAAGTTTTAACGATCGCAGTTTCAACCGTATCAACAAGATCATTAGCGCCGTTGCGCCGGTGCAGATCGATACGATCACGAGTGTCGCCCATCCCGCACCGATCATTGGCAGCAAGACAAGAAGAATGCCAACGACAAGAGCGATCATCGCGCCTTGGGCGATCACGACTGCACCTAGCGCATAAATCGCAATCCAACCTGTCGCTCGCCGCGTAATGCGTGCTTGAATGCCGTAAATTTCCCGTTCGGCCTCAACGTACGCGCGCGTTTCGTCAATGAGTTGCCGCACCAATTCCGACATGGGCGGAGGCACATCGGAGTCGGTTGGCGAGACAGGCTTCACCGTTCGATTTCGGACTAAGCTTTATCGTTGTTTTTATTACGATTGCTGCCGAACAAGCCGACCAGCAGCAAGCCGACCGCCGCAACAGCACCCGCAACGATGGCAGGACGTTTTTTGACGAATTCGGTCGCGTCGGTAACAAGCTGGTCGACATCTTTTTCCTGAAGCTTGGTCGCCGCATTTTCGACGCCGACGGATGCCTTGCGCGCGTAATCGCCATAGGTTTTACCGAGATGCTGATCGACCGTTCCAGCGGCATCATTTGCAATTTTCGACAGACCGCTCAATGCTTCAGCTGCCTTGTCCTTGCCGGTATTTGCCGCTTTGCGCGCCGCTTCGGTTGCTTCCGATGCCATGTTCACAGCTTCCTCTTTCAGCTTATCGACCGTCGTTTTTGTCTCGACGATCGTTTCCTTGACGGCGACGTTTGGCGTCGCGCGTTTACGGGGTGCCTTGGGCGGGGTCGTTTCGGCCATCGGGGTATCCTTATTCTAGATCTGACAGGGATGTGGTTAGCAAACCGCCGACGTCAACTGCTGTTCCATCGTCCACCGCCGGTATTTGCACAAAGCGACGCGCTTCGATAGGGGCGCCGCGAGCAAAACACTGCCATACCGAAAGCAGAACATGACCGAAATCCGTCACATCCATGCGCGCAGTATCGTCGACAGCCGGGGGAATCCGACAGTCGAAGTCGATGTCGTGCTTGATGACGGAAGTTTCGGGCGGGCTGCCGTGCCTTCTGGAGCTTCGACTGGCGCACATGAAGCGGTCGAATTGCGTGACGGCGGTGACAGGTGGCTGGGCAGGGGCGTGACGAAAGCAATCGATGCGGTCAATGGTGAGATTGCCGATGCACTTTTGGGCTTTGAAGCAGAAGACCAGGCCGAAATCGACGTGACGATGATTGCGCTCGACGGCACACCCAATAAAACCAGATTGGGCGCCAATGCTATTTTGGGCGCGTCGCTTGCAATAGCGAAGGCGGCGGCGGAGGCCCGTGGATTGCCACTTTACCGATATGTCGGCGGTGTCGGTGCGCATGTACTCCCGGTCCCGATGATGAATATCATTAACGGGGGAATGCACGCAGATAATCCGATCGATTTTCAGGAATTCATGATCATGCCGGTCGGGGCCGATACGTTTTTTGAGGCGGTCCGGATAGGCGCCGAGATTTTCCATACGCTCAAGCGGAAGCTCCACGAGCGAGGGCTGGCGACCGCGGTAGGGGACGAAGGCGGTTTCGCGCCGCACCTCGCCAGTGCTCCCGAAGCGCTGGATTTTATCATGGAGTCGGTCGAGGCGGCCGGTTATCGACCCGGTGGCGATGTCATGCTCGCCCTCGATTGTGCCGCGACCGAATATTTCAAGGACGGCGCTTATCATTTTAACGGTGAGGGCGTGGTCCGCACATCGCAGGAAAATGCCGCCTATCTCGCCAAGCTGGCATCATCCTACCCGATTGCGTCGATCGAAGATGGAATGAGTGAGGATGATTTTGACGGATGGCGGACGCTGACCGACATGATTGGCAGCAGCGTTCAGCTCGTTGGTGACGATTTGTTCGTGACCAATGTCACCCGCCTGGCCGATGGCATGGCGAAAGGGTTAGGCAATTCGCTCCTCGTGAAAGCGAATCAGATCGGAACGCTGACCGAAACGCTTGCCGCTGTGTCGATGGCGCAACGCGGCGGATACACCGCGGTGATGTCGCACCGTTCCGGCGAAACGGAAGACGCGACGATTGCAGATCTCGCCGTTGCGACAAATTGCGGGCAGATCAAGACGGGGTCGCTGGCCCGGTCCGATCGGCTTGCGAAGTATAATCAACTTATCCGGATCGAAGAAGAATTAGGCCCGAGCGCAAGTTATCCCGGAAAATCGGTCTTTTCGCGCTTTGGCAGTTGACACAGCTAATGCACCCTGATTCATCAGCACGATGAGCAAGACGCGGCAAAAGTTCTGGTCGAGCCTTCGCGCTGCAGCGATGCCCGCGCTTGCAACTCTGATCGTTGCTTTTTTCGGTGGCTACGCGTTGTTCGGGTCAAATGGCGTGTTGGCGTGGGGCGAATATTCGAAGGCGCTAGAGGCTCGGCGTGCGGAACTGATCACGCTGGAGCGCGAAAAGGCTTTGCTCGCGAACCGAGTTGCGCTCCTAAACCCACGCCATGCAAATCCCGACATGGTCGATGAATTAGTCCGTCGCAATCTGGGTGTTGCACATCCCGACGAGATTATCGTTCCGCTGCAGTAGATTTCCGTAGCGTTTCTGTTGCGCGCACTCATGACCGATGACTATAGCGAAGCGGATCACGCAGCCGTCTGATGAAAGGCTATCGCTCTTGGCCAAAGCCGCCGAACGACCCAAAAATAATGCCGACGAACCTGCCGAACCCGTGCGGTACCGGGCATCCAAACCTGAAATGCTCGAATTTTATCGTCAGATGCTCCTTATCCGACGGTTCGAGGAAAAAGCCGGCCAGCTTTACGGGCTCGGTCTTATCGGCGGATTTTGCCATCTTTATATCGGGCAGGAAGCCGTTGCCGTCGGATTACAATCGGCGCTGAACGTCGGGCATGACTCCGTCATTACGGGCTACCGCGATCACGGACATATGCTGCTGTGTAACATCCCCCCGAAAGTCGTGATGGCCGAATTGACCGGACGTGCTGCGGGTATTTCGAAAGGAAAAGGCGGATCGATGCACATGTTCAGTGTCGAGCACGGCTTTTATGGTGGTCACGGCATTGTCGGCGCTCAAGTCGCACTCGGAACGGGGCTTGCGTTCGGTCACAAATACAAATCGGATGGCGGCGTGTGCCTTGCCTATTTTGGTGACGGCGCATCGAACCAAGGCCAGGTGTACGAGAGTTTCAACATGGCTGAACTCTGGAAGTTGCCGGTCATCTACGCCATCGAAAATAACCAATACGCAATGGGGACCAGTGTAGCACGGGCCAGCGCCGAGACTCAGCTTTACCGGCGCGGCGACAGTTTTCTGATACCCGGTATTCAGGTCGACGGTATGGATGTGCTGGCGGTGCGCGGTGCAGCCGAGGTTGCGTTCGAGTGGACGCGCAGTGGCAAAGGTCCGATCATCCTAGAGCTCAAGACCTATCGATATCGCGGTCATTCGATGTCGGATCCCGCGAAGTATCGCAGCCGAGACGAAGTGCAGTCGATGCGCGACAAGTCCGATCCGATCGAGCGGTTGAAGCGAGAACTCGAAGCACTCGACGTTACCGAGGATGAACTCAAGGCGATCGACAAGGACATTCGTGGCATCGTTGCCGAAGCAGCAGATTTTGCCGAGCAATCACCCGAGCCCGAGCCGTCAGAACTTTATACCGAAGTGCTGGTGGGACAGTATTGATGACTGTCGAGATCAAAATGCCGGCATTGTCCCCGACGATGGAAGAAGGAACGCTTGCGAGATGGCTGGTAAAGGCAGGCGATACGGTGCGGTCGGGCGATATCCTGGCCGAAATCGAAACCGACAAGGCGACGATGGAATTTGAAGCTGTCGATGAAGGCGTGATCGGCGCGCTTTTAGTGGCCGAAGGAACTGACGGAGTAAAAGTCGGAACAGTCATTGCCACGATGGCGGATGATGCTGTCGGCGATATGATGGCGACGCCACAATCACAGGCGAATGTTGCGGCAGTCACCGAAGTGCCCGCTCCGCGTCCTCCTATCGTGTTCACGACGGGAACAGCGCAAACACTGACCCTGCGCGAGGCGCTTCGCGA
>JANLWD010000218.1:0-1799 GCA_031364345.1 Sphingomonas sp. | reverse complement strand
ACGGGCGTCCGCCGTTACATGGCGAAATATAAATATGGAAATACCGTCACCGACCAGTTGTGGGCCGAAATCGGCGCAGCGGCGGGTCGGCCGGTAAAGCCGTTGATGGACAGCTTTACGATGCAGGGCGGTGTGCCGCTGATCAAGGCAGTGATTTCGCCGTCGACGGCCGGCGACGAAAGCGTGAGCTTGTCGCAAGCGCGCTTTGGCCTCGACGCTGGATCGAAAGCCGCGCGAACCTGGGTGGTTCCCGTCAAGCTGCGCCGGGCCGGGACGCCTGATGGTGCGGTGACGACGATTTCGGTTTCGGGACCCAAAGCGATGCGCGTCATGATGGCAGGAACGGGCGGCCCGACGATCGTCAACGACGGGCAAAGCGCTTATTTTCGGACGCTGTACGACGATGCGCATTTTGCGCGGCTGAAAGCGTCGTTTGGCGACCTTGGCCTCGATAATCAGATCGGGTTGATCGCCGACAGCTACAGCCTCGCCAACAGTGGCGACGCACTGATCGACAGTTACCTCACGCTGATCGGGGGCATTTCGCCTGATGCATCGCCGCTGGTCTGGAGTGTGATTGCCGAGCAGATGAGCGGGATCGACGTCATGTTGTCCGATGCGCCCGAACAAGCGGCATTCCGCCGCAAGGCACGCGCGCTTTTGGCGCCGGTGTTTGCCAAAGTCGGATGGGCCGCCAAACCCGGTGAAGCCACGCTGACGGCATTGCTTCGCGAAGACATCATTCCCGTCATGGGAAAATTCGGCGATGCCGATGCGACGGCGCAAGCGGCGACTTACGCACAGCAGAGCTTTGCCGATCCCACGGCAGTGCCGGGATCGATCCGTGTCCCCGCGCTCGCGATTTTTGCCTACACGGCCGATCCCGCACGCTGGGAAATGCTGCATGACAAGGCGCGGAGCGAAAGCAGCCCGGTTGCCAAGCTGCTTTATTATCGATTGCTGGGATCAGTGCGCGATCCGGCGCTTGCGGCAAAGGCGCTTGCGTTGACGCTGACCGATGAGATTCCGGTGCCGATGCGTGGCAATGTCGTCGTGGCGGTTGCGGGGCAGCATCCGGCAATGGCTTTCGATTGGGCCGTTGCCAATGTCGACAAAGTGAATGGCTTTCTCGAAACGAGCACGCGGTCGGCCTTTATCGTCGGATTGCCATCGGTTTCGGGCGATCCGAAGCTTGCCGAGCGCGTGACCGCTTTTGCTGCCAAGGCGCTGCCTGTTGCTTCGCGAAAGCCCGCCGAAACCACAGTCGCCGTCATCAATTACCGTGCGGAACTGCGCGCGCGACAGGCGGCGGGAATCGGCCGGTGGGCCGCGTCGGACTAATGCCGGTTCGCGACGCGGCGTAGAGCCGTTTCCAATTCGGCGATCGAATAGGGCTTGGTCAAAGTCACGGCGCCCGGATCGATCCGAGCGGTCGCCGCGGCACCATAGCCCGTGGTGACGATGTAAGCGATGTTGCGCTGCTGAAGCGTCGGCAACAGCGACAGGCCGTCGTCGCCATCGAGATTGACGTCGAGCATGACGATGTCGAACCCGCCGTTTGCAATTGCATCATGCGCGTCGGCGAGCGTCGCCACGGTCGCGGCCACGACACAACCGATTGCGCCGATCAGTTCTTCGGTCAGAACTGCGACGATCGGTTCGTCCTCGATCAAAAGTATGCGCAGGCCCGCAAGTTCGGTCATCGCTCAATCTCTTGTCGTGCGATGATCGATGGCGCAATTGCAAACACCCGCCGGATTGCTCCGGCGGGTGTCCTTCCTCCCCAGGAAGTCTGAAGG
>JANLWD010000215.1:0-2155 GCA_031364345.1 Sphingomonas sp. | reverse complement strand
TCGGGCGTCGCAAAATCGCGCGTGCCCATGTCCATGACGCGTCGACCCGGCATAAATTTCAGCGTCGACGGATTCGGTGTGGTTTCAGTTTCGATCAGCATGATTGGCATGTGGGGCGTGGCGGCGCGGGGGTCAACCTGCTCGCACTTTCCTGCTGGTGGACTAAAATCCTTTCTGCCATCCTCGGCGTATGAAAAAACGCCTCGCATTCATCGCCGCTGCCTTCCTCGTCGCGCCCGCCTTTGCCGAGGGCTGGGTCGATAATGTCAACGGAGTCACGCTCGACGCAGCCGGTAAAGTCGTCCGCTTCAACGGGCTTACCGTCACGACGGACGGCAAAATCGGCAAGCTGCTGCAACGTGGCGAAAAAGTGGCCAAACCCGACTGGAAATTCGACGGCAAGGGGAAGACCCTGCTGCCCGGACTGATCGATGCGCATGGTCATGTGATGAATCTCGGCTTCGGCGCACTGACGCTCGATCTGTCCGAGACGACCAGCCTGGCCGATGCCAAGACAAAGATCGCGGCTTACGCCGCAGCACATCCCGATCGCCCGTGGATCATCGGGCGCGGCTGGAATCAGGAGAAATGGGGCCTCGGCCGCTTTCCGACCGCTGCCGATCTCGACGGACTCAGCGACAAGCCGATCTGGCTCGAGCGCGTCGATGGCCATGCCGGCTGGGCCAATGCCACTGCCATGAAAGCCGCTGGCGTTACGCCCGCAACAAAATCGCCACCGGGCGGTGCGATCGATAACGGCGTCTTTGTCGATGCCGCACAAGATTTGATCGCCAAAGCTGTCCCCGCGCCACTGTCCAAAGACAATGACGTCGCGTTCCTCAAAGCGCAGGAAATCCTGAAGGAATTCGGCATTACGGCGATTGCCGACATGGGCACGTCAATCGCCGACTGGAATACTTATCGCCGCGCGGGCGATGGTGGTCGCCTTCAAATCCGTATTTTCAGTTACTCGAGCAGCCTCGAACCAATGCTCAGCATTGCGGGCGGCGAACCGACGCCGTGGCTTTACGGCGACCGGCTCCGAATGGCTGGCGTGAAACTCTACACCGATGGCGCGCTTGGCTCGCGCGGCGCATGTCTCAAAAAACCCTATGCTGATGCGCCGACGCAGACCGGTCTGTGCTTCCTTGACGATGCCAAGCTCCGCAATCTGATGACGCGCGCGTCGATGGACGGGTTTCAGCTGGCGATCCATGCCATTGGCGACAAGGCCGATGCGCAAGTGCTCGACGCGATCGAGGATCTTGCCCCGACTTTCAAGGGCGACCGGCGCTGGCGGATCGAACATGCCCAGATCGTCGACCCTGTCGATCTGCCTCGTTTCGGCAAGAACGGCGTCATTGCGTCGATGCAGCCGGTGCATCAGACGAGCGACCGGACAATGGCCGAAGTGCGTCTGGGTCCGCAGCGTCTTGCAGGAGCCTATGCATGGGCGTCGATGCTGAAAAACGGCGCACAATTGGCCTTCGGCTCGGACGTGCCCGTCGAAAGTGCAAATCCCTTTCCCGGCATTGCCGCCGCTATCACGCGAGAGGATGCCGCGGGGCAGCCGTTTGGCGGGTGGCAGCCGCAGGAACGCGTGACGCGCGAACAGGCACTCGCCGGTTTCACGACAGGCGCGGCCTATGCTTCGTTTGCCGAGGATAAGGTCGGTCGATTGGCCCCCGGAATGCGGGCCGATTTCGTCATCGTCGACAAAAACCCGCTCGAAAGCACACCCGCCGAGATCCGCGCAACAAAAGTCGACGAAACCTGGATCAGCGGCATCCGGGTTTTCAAAAGGAAATAGCATAATGATCGAAATGCGGCGTACGCCCGACGACCGGTTCGACAACCTTCCCGGCTATGCCTTCGCCCCGCATTATCTCGACCACGCCAATGGCCTGAGGATGCATTATCTAAGCGAGGGCGCAGGCGATACGACGTTCCTGTGCCTGCATGGCCAGCCAAGCTGGTCCTATCTTTATCGCAAGATGATCCCGCTGCTTGCCGGTGCCGGCCGCGTCGTCGCACCCGACCTGTTCGGTTTCGGCAAAAGCGACAAGCCCGTGGCGCAGCACGTTTATACTTTCGATTTTCATCGCCAGTCGCTTGTCGATTTCATTGTCGCGCTGGACCTGCAGAACATCACCTT
>JANLWD010000186.1:0-10480 GCA_031364345.1 Sphingomonas sp. | reverse complement strand
GTTGTGCGGCCGGCCATCGAGCGAAGTCGATCGGGTGAGGCCGGTTATCGCGTGCTTCGTCGCGGTGTAGGGCGCGGAATTGGGACGCGGCGCGTAGGCCGAGATCGAACCGTTGTTGATGATGCGGCCGCCGCGCGGCGTCTGATTCTTCATCAGCGCGAACGCCTGGCGGGTGCAGAGAAAGGCGCCCGTCAAATTCACGTCGACGACCGAGCGCCATTGCTCGACGCTCAGCTCGTCGATCGGCACTCCGGGCACGTTGATACCGGCATTGTTGAACAGCAGGTCGAGCCGCCCGCCGCTCAAATCGGTAAAGCCGGCGAGCGCGTCGTCCCAGGCTTTGCGATCACAGACGTCCATCACATGTTGCGACGATTGTCCGACAGGCAGCATTGCCGCAGTTTCCCCGATCCCGGCGGCATTGACGTCGGCGAGCCCCACGAACCAGCCTTTGGCCGCAAAAAACTGTGCGGTGGCGCGGCCGATGCCCGATCCCCCGCCGGTGATAAAAATTGCCTTGCGCAAATCGCATCCTTCGCATTGCTCTTTGAAACCGGTGTGTGACGCAAAATGGCTCGACAGGCGAGTCCCGTTGCGGCCATAGGCGCGCTCATGTGGCGCGCGATCCTGCTCCTGCTCTGCTCGTTGCTGCCCGCCGTCGCGCGGGCCGACGTTACCGTTTCATTTTACTCGCACGATATGGAAGCGCTGGGCATGCGCGCGTTTCCGCATGCGTTCTTTACGGTGACGGGAACGCTGGCGCGCGGGGGTCCGCCGATCGATACCAATTATGGCTTTACCGCGCGATCAACCGACGCAGCGCTCTTTGCCGCGACGCAAGGCGATATCGAGACCAAGGATCGCGCCTATCTCGCGCGCAGCCGCCGTCATTTTTCGGTGGTGGTGTCCGATGCCACTTATGACCGCTTGATGGTGCTTGTTGAAAACTGGCGCAAACGCGGGCCGAAAGGCTATGATCTGGGCAAGGCCAATTGCGTTCATTTTGCCGGGCAGGCGGCCGAAGTCGTCGGGCTGAAAGTCGCGTTCCCGAAAAATCTGATGAAAAAGCCCAAATCGTTTCTCGATGCGGTTTTTCGCAGCAATGCCGTGCTTTTCGCCGGGGGAACGAAATGACCTTGCCGGTCCTGATCACGGGTGGTGCTGGCTATATCGGCAGTCATGCCGTGCTCGCTTTCCGCGATGCGGGCTGGCCCGTCGTCGTCATCGACAATCTTGTCACCGGTTTCCGGTCGGCAGTGCCCGGCGATGTGCCCTTCGTCGAAGGCAATATCGACGATAGCGCACTGGTCGCCGAAACGATCTCCACGCATGGCATTCGCGCCATCGTCCATTTCGCCGGGTCGGTCGTCGTGCCCGAATCGGTCGTCGATCCGCTAAAATATTATCTCAACAACACAGTGCGGACGCGCGCGTTGCTCGAGGCGGCAGTGACCGCAGGCATTGCGCATTTCCTGTTTTCGTCGACCGCTGCGACCTATGGCATTCCCGAAGTCATTCCAGTGCGCGAAGACAGCGCGACGGTGCCGATCAATCCGTACGGCATGTCGAAACTGATGACCGAAGCGATGCTGCGCGATGTGGCGGCGGCGCACCCAATGAATTACGCGGCGCTGCGTTATTTCAACGTGGCCGGCGCCGATCCCGCTGGCCGTGCGGGGCAATCGACCGCAGGCGCCACGCACCTGATCAAGATCGCTGCCGAAGCCGCGACCGGCAAACGCAGTCATGTGAGCGTTTTCGGCACTGATTACGACACGCCCGACGGTACGGGCGTACGCGACTATATCCATGTCAGCGACCTGGCAGAAGCGCATGTCGCGGCGCTCGAAAAGCTGATCGCCGATCCCGCGACGAGCCACATCATGAATGCCGGATACAGTCGCGGGTTCAGCGTTCGCGAAGTGCTCGACGCTGTCGACCGGGTGACGAACATGACGCTCGACCGCCGCATCGAGCCGCGTCGCGCGGGTGATCCCGACGCGCTGGTGGCTGACAATGCACGTATTCTCGCGACGCTCGACTGGCGGCCAACGCGCGACAATCTCGACCAGATCGTGCGCGATGCACTGGCATGGGAACGACGCCTGAGCGATTAAAGCCAGACATCGATCGTGTGCAACGCAACGCCGACAAGGCCACCGACGACAGTGCCGTTAACGCGAATGAACTGCAGATCGCGGCCAACGGCGTTTTCGACCCGGCCCGTAATTGTGTCGGCATCCCAGCTGCGCACGGTGTCCGACACCAGCTTGACGATGCCGTCGCCGTAACCCGCGGTCACACCCACGGCGGTGCGGCGCATGAACCGGTTGATCGTCACGCGGAGTTTGGGATCATTTTGAAGCGTATCGCCGAGCGTGCGCAGCGCTTCACCGAATTTGCCCGCAAGCGCCGCATCGGGGTCGCGCGCTGACCGGAGCAATGCAGCGCGCGCGCTTTCCCACAGTCCATCGAGCCATTTGCGCATCGCCGGATTTTCGAGGATTTCGTCGCGCAAATTGGCTACGCGCATTTGCATTTTCCGATCATGCTGAAGATCATATGCAAGTGTCGCGAGGCCCTCTTCGGCTTTTGCACGCAACGGATGATCGGGCTCGGTGCCCATGTCATCAAGCATCTTCTGCAAGCCATCGATAATCGCATTGGCCAGCCGTTCATCAAGGCCGGTCCAGCGCAAAATGCCGCCCGCGCGCTTGTGCACCATATCGCGGACGAGCTGGTCATTGTGCGACAGCGTTTTGCCGGCCCAGCGGATGATGCCGTCGAGCAGTGGCAGATGGCGTCGTTCGGCAATCGCGGCACTCAACGCCTGTCCGAGCAGCGGAGCGAGATTGAGTTCGCCGATGCGCGTTGCCATCGCGGTTTTGACCATGCCGCCCAGCCGTTCCTGATCAAAGGACTCAAGCAGATTGGCAATCATGCGCGAGGCACCCGCCTTGAACCGGCCGCCTTCATCGGGCGCTTTGGTCAGGAATCGTCCGGCGGCGCTGGCCACGTCGACGCCGCGCATCCGCCGGGCAACGACAGTGGGAGTCAGGAAATTATCGCGTAAGAACAGTGCGAGCGTATCGCCGATCCGGTCCTTGTTTCGCGGGATGATCGCGGTGTGCGGAATCGGAATGCCGAGCGGGTGGCGGAACAGCGCCGTCACCGCAAACCAGTCGGCAAGGCCGCCAACCATCGCGGCTTCGGCAAATGCGCGGATGAACCCGATCGCCGGATGCACCGGCTCATATAGTCGTGCCGCAAGATAGACCGCTGCCATAACGACCAGAAGGCCGGTCGCTGCCGTGCGCATCCGTGTCGAGCCCCCCCGAAGCGGGTTCAGCCGGGCCAGAGACGCACGTGCCATATTATGAAAAAAGCACAGCCGACGCTTTGTTCACTCGGCAGGTTGCGGCGCGCGCGCACCGTCGCCGCCATTGGTCAGCTTGCGCGACAGCCACGGGCCCAGTCGTTGTTCGACACCCACGGCAAGGCTGAATGTCGCAGGAACGATCAGAAGCGTCAAAATCGTCGAGACAAGCAAGCCGCCGATCACGGTCACGCCCATCGGCGCGCGAAAGCTGCCGTCCCCCGACAACGACAGCGCGACGGGCACCATCCCGGCGACCATCGCGACCGTTGTCATGACAATCGGTTGCGCGCGTTTATGCCCGGCGTCCATCACTGCGGTATATTTATCGACGCCTTTGTTGATTTCCTCGAGCGCGAAATCGACCAGCAGGATCGAATTCTTTGCAACGATGCCGAGCAGCAGGAGCAGCCCGATCAGGACCGGCATCGACAATGCATCGCCAGTCAGGCGAATGGCAAGCGCACCACCGAGCGGGGCGAGCAACAATGACCCCATGTTCACGAATGGCGGCATGATCCGTTTATAAAGCAGCACCAGCGTCGCAAAGACGAGCAGGATGCCGGTCACGACGGCGATGATGAAACTGAAAAACAGCTCGGCCTGCCATTTGGCCTCGCCCAATTCCAGTTTGGCGATGCCCGAGGGGAGGTTTTTGAGTGTCGGCAACGCGTTGATCTTTGGCGTTGCATCGCCGCTGACAAGCCCGGGCGCGAGGTCGGCACCAAGCGTGACCCGGCGAATCTGGTTGGTGCGCTGAATCTGGATCGGACCCGAACCAAAGCGGATATCGGCAACCACCTTGAGCGGAACCGATCCACCAGTCGTTGTTGGCACCGGCAGGTTTTCGATCGTCGACAGGCTTTGCCGCGATTGCTGACCCAGTTGCACGCGGATCGGGATTTGCCGGTCGTTGAGCGAGAATTTGGCACTGTTCTGGTCGATTTCGCCCAACGTCGCGATGCGGATTGCCTGGCTCAAGGCTTGGGTAGTCACGCCGAGTTCGGCGGCGATCTGCGTCCGCGGCTTGATGATGATTTCGGGCCGTTGCAAGTCGGCGCCAGTGCGCGGCGCGACGAGTTCGGGCAGCGTTTTCATTTCCTCGACGACTTTGTTTGCGGTCGCGATCAGTTTGACCGGATCGTCACCGCCAAGCGTGATCGTGATGTCGCGTCCGGTGCTGCCCGGTCCGCCGCTCGATTGCGACTGGAAAGTCACACGCGCATCGGGAATTTTGTTCAGGCGGTCGGCCCAGCTGCGCTGAAACTCGACGCTGGTCATCGTCCGGTCTTTTTTCAGCGTCAGGAAAATGTTGCCGCTGCCGACGTTGATCCGCGAAAACGCCGATTCCACTTCGGGCGCATTGGCAAGCATGTTGCGGACGTTGTCGACGACCGCTTCGGTCCGTTGCAGCGTCGCACCGGGTGTCAGAAAGATGCGAACCTGACTGAAATCATTGTTGCGCGCGGGTTGGAACGTGATCGGTATTCCCCAGAATGCGATGATCGTGGCGACGAACGACAGCCCGCCGATGCCCACCGTCCACAGGCGGTGATCGGCACGATATGCCCACAGATGCGACCAGCGGCTCTTGCCTTTCAGACCCTCGACACGGCTGCTGTCCATCGTCCACGCCAGCACTTTCATGTAGCCGTCCATGAAGCGGCCTTCGCCGTGCGTGGCGTGACCATGCGATTTCAGGAAATAGGCAGCCATCATCGGCGTGATCAGCCGCGCCACGGCAAGACTGACGAGCACTGCGGCAACGACCGTCAGACCGAAATTTTTGAAAAACTGGCCCGAAATGCCGGGCATCAGGCCGACGGGCAGGAAGACGGCAACGATCGCCATCGTTGTGGCAAGGACCGCCAGCCCGATTTCGTCAGCGGCATCGATCGACGCCTGATAGGCGGTTTTGCCCATGCGCATGTGGCGGACGATGTTTTCGATCTCGACGATGGCGTCGTCGACCAGCACCCCGGCGACCAGACTGAGCGCAAGCAGCGAGAGGAAATTGAGCGTGAAGCCCATCAGGTCCATGAACCAGAATGCAGGGATCGCCGACAGCGGAATGGCCACAGCCGCGATCAGCGTCGCGCGCCAATCGCGCAGGAACAGCCAGACGACGAGGACAGCAAGCACCGCCCCTTCGATCATGGCATGAATCGCCGATTTATACTGCGTCATCGTGTCGTTGACGCTGGTGAACAATTCGGTGAACGATACCTTCGGATTTGATTTTTTCAGTGCGTCGAGCTGCTTGGTGACTTCTTTGTAAACCGAGACTTCCGAAGCTCCTTTCGAGCGTTCGATATTGAAGCTCAGAACCTGACGCCCGTTCATTTTCGCCAGCGTGCGCTGTTCGGCATAGCCGTCGCGGACTTCGGCGATGTCGGCAAGCTTGATTGTCCGGCCCCCGCCGGCGTTGATATTCATTTGCGACAATGCAAACGCGTTGCTGGCATTGCCGAGCACGCGCACCGATTGTTCGGAGCCTGCGATTTCGGCGCGTCCGCCCGCGGCATTCAGGTTGATCGACCGCAACTGGGCGTTGACTTGCGATGCAGTCACGCCTTGCGACTGAAGCTTGGCAGGATCGAGGATGACGCGGATCTCTCGATCGACACCGCCGCTGCGCGAAACCGACGCAACGCCCGGGATGGCGCGCAGTTTTTTGGCAACATTGTTGTCGACATACCAGCTCAATTCCTCGAGCGTCATGTCGCGCGATTCAGCTGAAAAAATCGCAATTTCGCTGCCGCCGATGTCGACGCGCGAGACTTGCGGCTCGAGGATACCGTCGGGAAGGTCGCTGCGGATATTGGCAACGGCATCGCGCACGTCGTTGACCGCGCGGTCGATCGGGGTGCCGATCGCGAATTGCACGAATGTGCTCGAACTGCCTTCGCGGACAGTCGAATTGATTTCATCGATACCGTTGACGCCGCGCACGGCCGCTTCGACTTTTTGTGTAACCTGCGTTTCCATCTCGCTCGGCGCAGCACCGGGTTGCGTGATGTTGATCTGTGCCGCCGGGAAATCGATGTCGGGGCTGTCGTTGATGCTCATCCGTGAAAATGACAACATGCCCGCAAGCAGTAACGCCACGAACAGGACGATCGGCGCGACGGGATTGCGTATCGACCACGCCGAAATGTTACGGAAACTCATCGACTTCAGATCCTTTTACGCACTTAACTGGGCGATTTGGCCCGTTGCGGTATGATGACTTCGCCCGGGTTGAGGAAAGCACCAGCGCTCAGCACAACCGCTTCCTGACCATTGAGTCCTTCCAATATCGTCACACCGCGATCGTTGACATCACCCACCTGAACCGCGCGACGTTCGACCTTGTTCCCCTTGCCGACGACAAGGACAAAGCTGCCTTTGGTATCGCTTTGCACGGCCGACTCGGGGAGCAGCGGTGCGTCGGCGACACCGCTGATGATGCTCGTCGATGCAAAGCCACCCGGGCGGAGCGCCTTGTCATAGGGAACGGCGATGCGTGCGATCCCCTGGCGCGTCTGCGGATCGATGACGGGCGCTACCTGCCAGATCTGACCCTTGAAACCGACAGAGCCGCCGACCGGCGTTACCGTTGCCTGCTGTCCGACAGTCATGCGCGCCAGATCGCTTTCGCCGAGCCGCGCGAGCAATTCGATTTCGCCGCCTTTTGCCAAGCGGAACAGCGTTCCCGACCCGGCGCTGACAACCTGTCCCGGTTCGACCCGGCGTTCGAGGACCAGCCCTGCGGCCGGGGCCCGAATATCGAGCCGCGAATTGCTGGCAAGCGATTGCTGATATTGCGCGCGCGCCACGTTGACGCGTGCCCGCGCCGAATCGCGCGTCGCGGTTTTACGGTCGATATCCGCTTTCGAAATAAAACCACGAGCGACAAGCGCCTGCGCGCGTTCGAGTTCGGATTGCGCCAGCCGCGCATCGGCTTCGGCAACGGCAATCTGTGACCCGAGCGAAGCGGCCTGTTGCGATTGCACGCGGCGGTCGATCGTCGCGAGTACCTGCCCGGCGGCGACCCACTGTCCGGGCTCGACAAGCACTGCTGCGACCATGCCGCCTTCGCCTGCGACACCGACCGGCATTTCGCGTCGTGCGGCAAGATTGCCGGTCGCCGACACGATCCGGTCAACCGACTGCCGACCCGGCACAATCACCGTTACAGTCGGGGCCTGCTTGCCGGTTTTGGCAGCGCCAGCGGGCGCCGCGCCCCCCGACTTGCCGAATGCGAACCAGGCGCCAACGATGACTGCCACGGCGACAATCGCCGCGATGATAATCATGCGACGCCGCTTGCGCTGCGCCACTTCGGCATCGTCGATCAGGTCGAGCGTCGCACTCTTGGTCGAAAATCCAGATTCGAAATTCATTGCCAAACGCCTTTATCGCCGGACCCGATGTGGCCGACAGCTGTATTATCGTAATAAGTCACTGCGCTCAAGCGTCGTTTTCTCGTTGCGGTGCACCATAATCATCTGGCGTTGAAGGGCAAGGCGCAAGCACTTGCATTTGCGGCCCGCATCGCACAGCCTCGGCGATGAAGCTTAACAAGGCAAAAAACATGGATCGCGGTTTCCTCGGCTGGATTTTAATCGGCATCGTGGCTGGTGTCCTCGGTAAATTCGTCATGCCCGGAAAGGATCCCGGCGGTTTTGTCGTGACGATCCTGCTTGGCATTGCCGGCGCATTGCTCGCCGGATTTCTTGGCTCGGCGATCGGTGTTTATCAGCAAGGACAGCCCGCCGGCTGGATTGGCGCGACGGTGGGCGCAATCATCCTGCTGGTTATCTATCGCCTGGTCATGCGGGGTCGAACGCGCTGAGACGGCAGTTGTTCAGCTTTGATGCAGCGATACTGTGGGCAATGGGACGTCATTGTCTCGGGACGCTGGCAACAAGGGAGAAACGAAATGAAATCTGTCCGTGCAATGGCCAGTGCGGCCATGGCTGTCGTGGCAATGCCTGCTTTGGCTGAGGTTACGGGTCCGACGATCGCTGGCACGCGACTCGATGTCGTGGCGCAGGGATCGGTTGCGCGCGTGCCCGACGTCGCAGTGATTTCGGCCGGCGTCGTGACTCAGGCGAGCGACGCCAAATCCGCAATGGCTGCGAATGCAACAGCGATGACGCGTGTGGTGGCGGCATTGCGCGCGGCGGGTGTTGCCGATCGCGACATGGCGACGGCGCAAATCGGCCTGACTCCGCAATATCGCTATGCCGATAACCAGCCGCCGGTCGTCACCGGATATCAGGCCAGCAATAGCGTCACGGTGCGTTTTCGCGACATTGCCAAGTCGGGATCGATCCTCGATGCACTGGTCGCGGCGGGATCGAATCAGATTAGCGGGCCGACTCTGACCATCGACAAACCCGAAACGGCGATGGACGAAGCGCGGGCTAGTGCGATCAAGACGGCGCGGGCGCGGGCCGAGCTTTATGCAAAAGCAGCGGGACTAACCGTCAAACGCATCGTTGCGATCAGCGAAAGCGCAGGCGCGCCGACGCCGATGCCCTTGGCTTATGCGCGCGGAATGATGGTGCAATCCGCGGCCAAGACCGAAATTGTCGCGGGTGAACAGGACGTGGGCGTGACGGTTTCCGTTACGTTCGAACTCGGCTGAGCCCAGCCAAGCCACTCAGCGCAATTTGCCGCGCTCGATCAAAGTCGCCGCACCGATCAGGACGACGGACCCGACCAGCGCGCTGACGTAGCCGCCGATCGGGCCAAGGCGGATCATGGGGCCAAAAACCATGCCGCCGATATATGATCCGACGATGCCGAGGACGATGTTGGCAAGAATGCCCTGTTGCGCGTCGGTGCGCATCGCGACGCTGGCCAGCCAGCCAACGATGCCGCCGACGACCAGCCAGATAAAGAAACCGAACATCACCGACCGTTCCAAAAATTGCAGATGAGCGATTAGTGCCGGTTTGTGCGCAGCGCCAGTTTCGGCGTGCTTTCAACTTGACCCGACCGCGACTAAAGCATCGCTGATGACCATCGATCCGATTGCCCGCTTTTCCGAATGGCTTGCCGAAGCCGAAGCAACCGAGCCGAACGACCCGAATGCCGTCGCGCTTGCAACCGTGAACGCAGCCGGGCAGCCGGCAGTGCGTATGGTCCTGCTCAAAGGGCTCGGTCCCGACGGATTTGTTTTTTACAGCAACCAGCAAAGCCGCAAGGCCGGTGACCTCGCTGCCAATCCGCGCGCCGGATTGCTGTTTCACTGGAAAACCTTGCGGCGCCAGGTCCGCGTCGAAGGCGCGATATCGGTCGTGAGCGATGCCGAGGCCGATGCCTATTTTGTAACCCGCGGACGCATTTCGAAACTCGGCGCATGGGCTTCGGAACAATCGCGTCCACTGCCCGATCGCGCAACGCTGGAGGCAAGGCTTGCCGATGTCACGGCGCGTTTCGACGGTGGCGACGTGCCGCGCCCGCCGCACTGGTCGGGATACCGCGTTGCACCCGAACGGATCGAATTTTGGTGGGACGGCGAACACCGGCTGCACAACCGGGAACTGTTCGTTCGCGACGGTGCCGGCTGGCAAACGAGCCTGATGTATCCATGAGTGGCTCGCATCAGCACGGGCATGCGCATGCCCATCGCGCAACGCTTACGACGCGCGCGGCACTGGCCAGCATTTCGATTGCACTGTTTCTGCTCGGTCTGAAAATATTCGCCGTGTGGCAAACCGGTTCGGTCGCAATGCTCGGTTCGCTTGCCGATACCGGCCTTGACCTGCTGGCATCGCTTGTCACGCTTTATGGCGTGCGTTTCGCCGCCCAGCCCGCCGATAGCGAACACCGATTTGGCCATGGCAAGGCCGAAGCGCTTGCGGCGCTGTTTCAGGTATTTGTCATCGCGCTGTCGGCCCTTGCGATATTCTATCGCGCGATCGAGCGGCTGATGAAAGGCGAAGTCACGGCACACGCCGACTATGGCATCGGCGTTTCGGTGATCGCGATCGTCGCGACCGTGGCCCTGCTTGCCTATCAGCGCTATGTGATCGCGCGGACCAATTCGGTCGCGATTACCGCCGACCATGTCCATTATCAGTCCGACGTTCTGCTTAACATCGCAGTCAT
>JANLWD010000134.1:0-3435 GCA_031364345.1 Sphingomonas sp. | reverse complement strand
TGACTGTCGATTATCTCAAGCAGCGCAAACAATTCGGCAAGCTGATCGGCGAATTTCAGGCGCTGCAGCACCGCGCTGCGCATCTTTATGGTGAAATGGAAGTCGCGCGCGCGACAGTGCTCAAGGCGCAGCAGCTTCTCGACAGCGACGACCCCCGTGCCGAAATCGCTGTCGCCGTCGCCAAGGCCAAGACCGGCAAAGCGGTGCGCCTGTCGGTGCAGGAAGGCATTCAGATGCACGGCGGCATCGGCATGACCGACGAATATGACATCGGCCTGTTCATGAAACGCGACCGCGCGCTCGAGGAATTTTTCGGCGATGCTCGCTATCATGCCGAACGCGTCGCGCGGATGAGTGGCTACTGATGCTCGACACCGAAACTTTCGATGCGCTGATCGAAACGGTCGACCGCTTCGTGACCGAACGCCTGCGTCCCGCCGAAGCGCAGGTTGCCGAGAGCGACGACATTCCCGCCGATCTTGTTGCCGAGATGAAAGCCCTTGGCCTGTTCGGCCTGTCGATCGACCCCGAATATGGTGGTTTGGGTCTGAACATGCGCGAGGAAGTCACCGTCGGCATGACGCTGGGCAAAACCAGCCCCGCGATGCGATCGACCTTTGGCACCAATGTCGGCATCGGGTCGCAGGGTCTCGTGATGTCGGGCACAGCTGACCAGAAAGCAAAATGGCTTCCGCGCATTGCCTCTGGTGAAGTCATCACGAGCTTTGCCCTGACCGAACCCGATGTCGGATCGGACAGTGCGAACGTCAAAACCCGCGCCGTCCGCGTGGGCAACCAGTGGAAACTGACGGGCACGAAGCGCTACATTACGAACGCCGATCGCGCGCATCTGTTCACGGTGATGGCGCGCACGGGCGAGCCGGGCGCAAAGGGCGTTTCGGCATTCCTCGTCCCCGCGGATTCACCCGGCCTTCGCGTCGGCACGCCGGAAAAGAAAATGGGTCAGCAGGGCGCGCATGTCTGTGACGTCCATTTCGATGATGTGCCCGTCCCGCCCGAAAACATGCTCGGCGAAGAAGGCGAAGGGTTCAAGGTCGCGATGCGCGTGCTCGATCGCGGCCGGCTGCATATCGCCGGTGTCTGCGTCGGCGCGGCGGAGCGGTTGATTGCCGATTCGGTCGCTTATGCCACGACCCGCGTTCAATTCGGGAAACCCATATCCGAACATCAGCTGATCCAGGGCATGATCGCAGACATGAAAACCGAGTGCCTTGCCGCCAAAGCCCTCGTCCTGCAAACCGCAGCTGACAAGGACGCAGGCAAAAATGTTACGATGGAAGCCGCTGCTGCCAAATATTTCGCGTCCGAAATGGTCGGTCGGGTCGCCGACAAGGCAGTGCAGATTTTCGGCGGCGCGGGTTATATCGCCGATTACGGGATCGAACGCTTTTACCGCGACGTCCGGCTGTTCCGCATTTACGAAGGCACCAGCCAGATCCAGCAGCTGATCATCGCGCGCGAAACAATAAAAAGGGGCGGATAATATGGACGCATCGAAACTTTTCCGCCTTGATGGCCGCGTCGCGCTTGTCACCGGCGGATCGCGCAACATCGGCGCGTGGATTGCCGAGGGCTTCATCGCGCAAGGGGCCAAAGTCTATATTTCGTCGCGCAAAGCCGACGCTTGTTTCGCGATGGCTGAAAAGCTCGGGCCCAGCTGTGTCGCGCTGCCGCAGGACGTGTCGACCGTTGCAGGCTGCAAGGCTCTGGCCGCACAGCTTGCCGAGTATGAAACCGGTCTCGACATTCTTGTCAACAATGCCGGTGCGGCGTGGGGTGCCCCGTTCGAGACGTTTGACGAAAAAGGCTGGGACAAGGTCATGGACCTTAACGTCAAATCACCGTTTTTCCTGACGCAGGCGCTGCACGAGCATCTGAAAGCCGCTGCCCGCGCCGACCGTCCGTCGAAAGTTATCAACATCACGTCGATCGACGGCCAGCGGCTGAATCCGTGGGACACTTATAGCTATCAGACGTCGAAAGCTGCGCTGATTTATCTAACCAAGCGCATGGCGGCGCGGTTGGTGAAGGATCACATCAACGTCACGTCGCTCGCGCCGGGTGCATTCCCCTCGGACATGAACCGTGCTGCGCGCGACCATGGTGGCGAAGTGGCAAAGGGCATTCCGTCGGGCCGCATCGGCGAACCCGAGGACATGGCGGCGGCGGCAATCTATCTCGCCAGCCGCGCCGGCGATTATGTTGTTGGCGACACGCTGACCGTCGATGGCGGACTCGTCAATGCAGCCGTAGGGACCAGCATCGACGCCTGAACGGGCAAGAGTCAGGCCGCGCGTTCGATCATGAGCTTCATGTTCGCCGTCGCAATCGGCTTTGCGCGGTCATCCTGCCACGCGGTAACGGTAACATTGGCGATCCGGCGGCCAAGGCGCACGATTTCCGCTTCGGCATAGGTTTCGGCATGCGCGCCACCACGCAGATAATCGACGGTGACACTGATCGGCTTGGCCGTGCCGCCATTGCCCAGCGCATCGAGCACCGTCACCAGCGCCGTGCATTCGAGTAATCCCGCAATTGCACCCCCGTGCAGAAATCCCGGGCGGCCCATGAAACCGTCGGCAAATGGCATCACAACGTGCGCGCCGTCGCGCCGCAGGCCGAGCGTCTGCGCATAAGGCGACCTAAACTCAGTCAACGGCGGTAAACATGTAAGTGCCGGTCACATGCGCGATCGGGTGATCGGGATCGCCGTCGTGCGCTTCGCCCCGAACGAACGCGATACGCCGCGTCAATTTGTAGCATTCGGCGCGTCCGATCACCGTTTTGCCCGGTTTGGCAGGGCGCAGATAATCGATACGCAGATCGACGGTCGCGAGCGGCGCGAACGCGCTTGTCTTCAACCAGCAGGCAAGGCTTGCCGCCATGTCCATCAGTGCGATGACGGGCCCCGACGCCAGCACGCCGGTCGCGCTGTCACCGATCAGGTCGGCGCGATAGGGGAGCGTCAGTTCCGCCCAGTCCGGCCCATGCGCGGCATGTCCGAAACCCATCATCGCGTTATGCCCCGAGCGGGTGATCCAATCGATCAGCTTCACGGGGTCGAATTCACTCATCAAGTCGCTAAAGCACGGCTTTACGTTTGCGTAAAGCAAACTAAGGTCGCGTGCAGGAGAGACGCGATATGCACCCCTTTCGCCACGCCGCTGCGACACCGGATAAAGCGGCAATCATCGTTGCCGAAACGGGCGCTATTACGACTTATGCCGAACTTGATGCGGCATCGAACCGGGTTGCGCAATTTTTCCGTGCGAGGCGACTGACAGCGGGCGACAAGGTTGCGTTCCTGCTCGACAATACGCCCGACTATTTTGCGCTTGCGTGGGGCGCACAGCGGGCCGGCCTGCATTTCGTCTGTATCTCGACAAAACTCACCGCCAGCGAAATCGATTATAT
>JANLWD010000043.1:0-1669 GCA_031364345.1 Sphingomonas sp. | reverse complement strand
ATGTCGCGCCATGGACGAAGAGAAGACATGACTTGCGCTATACGCGATCGACACGCCTGCGCAAAGCCCGGTTGCGTAACACCGGCGCGCATCGTTATTCGGGTCATGGCGCGCAAGGAGTGCAACAATGGCAGCTGCGTTTGTCGGGGTGGACTGGGGCACGAGCAACGCGCGCTTCATGCTTGTCGACAGCAACGGCCAGTGCCTCGATACGCGCATTGGTCCCGGCATCAAACGGTTGAACGGCGCCGCGGCCATCGAGAACGCCGCATTCACGGCACTTGCGGATTGGCCCGAAGTGCCGGTGATCATGGCAGGAACTGTCGGCGCCACCATCGGATGGCGTGATGCGCCTTATGTCCGGACGCCGGCCACGCGCGCGATCATGACGTCGCATGTCGTGCGCTTTATGGCTCGCGGACGAAGCTTTGCGATCCTGCCCGGCGTCGATACGGTTCGCGATGACGGCTTGCCCGAAATCATGCGCGGCGAGGAAACTCAGATTTTCGGCGCCCTGACCGATCAAACTGCGGCCGACCAGACTGCGTTCGTTTGTTTGCCAGGAACCCATTGCAAATGGGCGCAGGTCGAACGCGGCGCGATTACTGGCCTTCATTCGACGATGACCGGCGAGCTGATCGAAATCGTCGGCCTGCACAGCATCATGCTACACCCGCCGCGCGCACCCGCCGCCAAACCGGGTAGCGCGTTCGATGCTGGTGTGGCGACAATCCGCGACAGCACCGCAGGGATCGAAGCGCTGCTGTTTACTGTCCGCACGCGCCAAGTGACCGGCGCGCTGAGCGATCGTGATGCCGACGACTATCTGGCGGGGTTGTGCATCGGCGGCGATGTGCGTTCGGCGTGTGCGCTTTACCCGGCAATGCAATCGGTAACGCTGATCGGATCGGCGCCACTGACCGCGCTCTACGCCGATGCACTCGACGCTTTCGGTATCGACGCACGCGCGATCGACGGACAGCCCGCCGCGCTTGCCGGCCTGCACGCTGCGTGGCAGGCATTGTCGCGATGACGCCGATGCATGTCTTGCCTGTTCAAAATCTTCTGGGCGAGGGCGTGTTGTGGGACGCCCGCACGCAAAGCGCGCTCTGGACCGATATCGAAAGCGCTCGCTTGTGGCAGTGGCAACCGGGCGAGCCTCCCGAAAGTCATGCGCTTCCCCACCGCCTGGGCAGCTTTGCGCTGACCGATGATCCGGCATCTTACGTCGGCGCGTTCGAATCGGGATTTGCAGCTTTCACACCTGCGACCGGCGCATTCGAAATGCTTGCCCCCGTCACTGCCGAGGCACCGCATCTGCGCATGAATGACGGGCGCGTCGACCGGACCGGTCATTTCTGGGCGGGCAGCATGATGGAGGCAAAGGGCGAACCGCGCGGGAGCCTTTGGCGATATGACGGCAGCGGCGCAGCAACCGCGCACGTCCACGACATCCGCATTCCCAACAGCTTGTGCTGGAGCCGCGACGGCACCCAAATGTATTTTGCCGACACGCCGCGCCAGGCGATCTTGCGCTACGCTTTCGATGGCGATCGCCCGGTCGGCGAGCCCGAAATCTTTGCGACAACGACTGGGCACCGCTTCCCCGACGGCAGTTGCATCGATGCCGAAGAACATTTGTGGAATGCGCAGTGGGGCTCGGGCGAAG
>JANLWD010000039.1:0-5026 GCA_031364345.1 Sphingomonas sp. | reverse complement strand
AAAATCGCTGACGGCTTTTTCGATACCCTCGCCCAGTTGAAAGCGAACATAGTCGGTAAGAGCTATGCTGCCCCCTGCCGCCTTCGCCGCAGCGGCGATGACGTCCTGTACAGGCGTCTTGCCGTCCATGACAAAAGTTTGCGTCAGCAGCGCATTATCGCGAAGAAAATTATTTACCGGCCCGTTAATGATTTTGGCGGCGATTTCGGGTGACTTTCCGGCGATTTTGTCGGCGTTCATTTCCCGTGCGATTGCCGCTTCACGCTCGATGACCGCAGGGTCAATGCCGTCAGCGGTCAATGCCAGCGGACTTGCCGCGGCAATGTGCATCGCCAACTGTTTTCCAAGCGTCTCGATTGCTGACTTGTCTGCATCCCCTTCAAGCGCAACCAGCACTCCGATCTTGCCAAGGCCTGGGGCAGCCGCGTTGTGTACGTAGGATACGACGGCACCGTTATCGACGGATATGGTTGCAACGCGGCGCAATGACTGATTTTCGCCGATCGTGGCAATGTTCGCCGTCAAGGCATCCTGCACAGTGCCATCACTCATCGGTGCAGCGGCAAGCGTCTCGATCGACTTGTTGTGCGTCAGCGCAAGTTCGGTGACACTTCGGACAAAACTTTGGAATTGCTCATTTTTGGCGACAAAATCAGTTTCGCTGTTCACTTCGACAGCGGCACCCGTATTACCGCTTACGACGACGCCAACAAGCCCCTCGGACGCTGTTCGCCCTGCCTTCTTTGCGGCTGTGGCAAGTCCCTTGGTACGCAACCAGTCGACTGCGGCGTCCATATTGCCATCGGTTTCCCCAAGCGCCTTTTTGCAGTCCATCATGCCGGCGCCCGAAATCTCGCGCAATTCCTTGACGCTGGCGGCTGTGATCTCGGCCATCTCCAAATTCCCTTTCGAATCGTTCGTCACCTCGGCAAAAGCGGGAATCCAACTCCAAAGGCGAACGACCGAGAGTTGAATCCCCGGCTTTGCGGGAGTGACGGATAAATAATTACGCTGCTTTTGGTTCGTCTGACGTTTCGGCTGCGGGTGCTTCTGCGACTGGCGGCTCAACAATCATTGTCGGTTCTTCGACCAGAGCGGTCTCGACCGGTGGCTCGACCATTGCGCCGATATCGACACCGCGCGCCGATGCGCCCGATTGGCCGCCGCGTGTTGCCGCAGCGCCGATCGCTTCGCAATATAAACGGATTGCGCGCGCAGCATCATCGTTGGCCGGAATCGGAAAAGCGATGCCGTCGGGCGATACGTTGGAATCGAGGATCGCAACTACCGGAATGCCGAGAACATTGGCTTCCTTGATCGCCAGTTCCTCCTTATTTGCATCGATCACGAACATGACATCGGGAATACCTGCCATGTCGCGGATCCCGCCCAACGACAGTTCAAACTTGTCCTTTTCGCGCGTGAGCTGAAGGACTTCCTTCTTCGTCAAGCCCGCCGTGTCGCCCGACAACTGCTCTTCGAGTGCTTTGAACCGCTTGATCGAGCCCGAAATTGTCTTCCAGTTGGTCAGCATGCCGCCCAGCCAGCGATGGTTTACGAAATGCTGGCCCGCCATCCGCGCTGCGTCGGCAATCGGCTCCTGCGCCTGGCGCTTGGTGCCGACGAACAACACCTTGCCGCCCGCCGCAACTGTCGAAGACACGAAGTCGAGCGCGCGCGCCATCAACGGAACCGTCTGCGACAGATCGAGAATGTGAACGCCATTACGGTCACCAAAAATATAAGGTTTCATTTTTGGATTCCAGCGGTGTGTCTGGTGCCCAAAATGCGCACCAGCATCAAGCAGTTGGTGCATCGTGACGACAGGTGCCGCCATAATCGTTTCTCCTAACCCGGTTGGACCTCTGGGGCGCGAGAACCACGGAAATTACCGCGGCACCGGTATGGTGCACCCCATGTGGAATATTGAAGCTTCTAAATAGCTCTTGCACATCAGGCAAGTGTGATATTAAGAACATAACACGAACATCGGGAACAAATTCATTAACGCTTCGTTACGATTTTCAATTGGAGACACGCAAATGCTCGGATTTCTGTCATTTTTCGTAGTGCTGTCGATCTTGATTGGTGCGCTTGCATTGATTGCGAGAACCATCTTGGATCGATCGAGTTTGATCGCGTCGGCTTTGGCGGGTGCACCGTTTCAAAGTTCGGAAGTAATTTTTATGCCGCGTCGGACGGAGCGTCAGTCGTTTCCGCTGGCACGTTTTACTGATCGGTTACGCGTCGCTGCCTGACCTTTGCATAAGACCGGATGCTCAGCGGGATCATCGCGACATAGCCGACTGACACCACGATCAACGTCCACAGCGGTTCTGCAAACAGTGCAGTCCCGACCAGAGCGAGCAGCAAGATCGCCTCGAGCCGGATCGTGCGGCGCAATCGGATCGAGCCCCAGCTAAATGTTGCGACGTTCGAAATCATGAGCATCGCGGTAAAAGCAATCCATGGCGCCACGATCCATGGCTGCCGGAACAGCTCATCGTCGGTCACGATCCACAGATATAACGGCAGGAAAGCGAGCCCTGCTCCTGCCGGTGCCGGAACGCCAGTCAGAAACCCTGCCGACTTATGCGGCTGTTCCTCTACGTCGATCTGCGCATTGAAACGGGCAAGTCTGAGTGCCTGACAGACGACGAAAGCAAGCGCGAAAAACCATCCGAACCTTGGAAAATGCTGAAGCGACCATAGGTAGATGATCAGCGCCGGCGAAACGCCAAACGCGATGACGTCCGACAACGAGTCGAGTTCTGCGCCAAAGCGGCTTTCTCCGCGAAACATACGCGCTACTCGCCCGTCGACGCCGTCGAGGATGCCAGCAATGATGATCGATCCGATGGCCTTGACCCAATCATCAGGTACGCCATCGGCGCCCGATGCGGCAATTGCGAACCGGATACCGGTCAGCCCGAAGCATAAAGCGAGTGCCGTGATTGCATTGGGAGCTACCGTGCGCAGCGGAATGCCACGCAGCGCAGGCTTCATTGCGTGACGGCCATTGTGCTGTTGCCATCGCCGATCACGCCCAGAATCGTTTCTCCGGCCACACTGCGCTGACCCAGTGCAACCTTGGATGACGTACCCGCGGGCAAGTAGACGTCGACTCGGCTGCCAAACCGGATCAGCCCGACCCGCTGGCCAACGGTCACCGAGTCGCCGGACTTCACGAACGGAACGATGCGGCGCGCGATCAGGCCGGCGATCTGCGTGAAACCGATGCGGACGCCATCGTTCCGCTCGACAAGGAAATGCTGCCGCTCATTTTCGTCGCTCGCCTTGTCGAGGTCGGCATTCAGGAACTTGCCAGCTATATAAACGACTTTGGTCACGATGCCGGTGATCGGTGTCCGGTTGATATGAACGTCGAACACACTCATGAAAATCGACACGCGGATCATGGGCGCCTCACCAAGACCATCGGCCCCTGCCAACTCGCGCGGCGGCGGCACGCTTTCAATGAGCGTGATCAGGCCATCGGCCGGCGCGACGATCGCGCGGTCATCCTGCGGCACGGCGCGCTGCGGATCACGAAAGAATAGCGCGACCCACAACGTCAGCCCGATCAGTGGCCAGGTGAGCCATGACACCCATATCCACGCCGCAACCGTGATCGCGCCTGCGATCGCAACGAATTTGCGGCCTTCGGGATGGACCGGCGGGATGCGCCATTTTACGCCGCCGGGCGCTGTGGGAATATTCGAATTTGAAGCCATCGCCCAACAGTAGGGTTGCCGCGCGCGCGTTACAATCCGTCGCGGTCGCATCAACGGTGTCGGCTGAATGGTTGATTGCCAGCCCTCGCGCCTCTAACGACGCGACAAATCACCGCCTTCGGGAGCGCAGACGCATGGCCAAGATCAAGGTAGTTAATCCCGTCGTCGAAATCGATGGCGACGAGATGACCCGGATCATCTGGCAATGGATCCGCGATCGGTTGATCCTGCCCTATCTCGACATTGACCTGCATTATTACGATCTCGCCATCGAAGTCCGCGATCAGACCAACGACAAGATTACGGTCGATTCGGCCAATGCAATCGCGAAATATGGCGTCGGCGTAAAATGCGCGACGATCACGCCCGACGAAGCGCGCGTCGAGGAATTCAAGCTCAAGCGCATGTGGAAATCACCCAACGGGACCATCCGCAATATCCTTGGTGGCGTGGTTTTCCGCGAACCGATCGTCATAAAGAATGTCCCGCGCCTCATCCCCGGCTGGACCGATCCGATCGTCGTGGGGCGCCATGCGTTTGGTGATCAGTATCGCGCAACCGATTTCCGCGTCCCCGGCCCCGGCAAACTGCGCCTCGTGTTCGAAGGTGACGACGGCACGGTTATCGATGAGGAAGTTTTCCAATATCCGTCGTCGGGCATTGCGCTCGCCATGTACAACCTCGACGAATCGATCCGCGATTTTGCCCGCGCCAGCATGAATTATGCGCTTGGTCGTGGCTGGCCGCTGTATCTGTCGACCAAGAACACGATTCTCAAAGCCTATGACGGTCAGTTCAAGGACTTGTTTCAGGAAATTTTCGACTCTGAATTCAAGGACAAGTTTGCCGAAGCGAATATTGTTTATGAACATCGCCTCATCGACGACATGGTTGCCTCTGCACTCAAATGGTCGGGCAAATTCGTCTGGGCGTGCAAGAATTATGATGGCGACGTGCAATCGGACCAGGTTGCTCAGGGTTTTGGTTCATTGGGCCTGATGACTTCGGTTCTGCTCACGCCCAGTGGCAAGACCGTCGAAGCCGAAGCAGCGCACGGTACCGTCACACGCCATTTCCGCCAGCATCAGCAGGGTAAAGCGACGTCGACCAACCCGATTGCATCGATTTTCGCGTGGACCGGCGGCCTCAAATTCCGCGGCAAATTCGACGAAACTCCCGAAGTCACGCGCTTTGCAGAAACACTGGAGCAGGTCTGCATCGAAACCGTCGAAACCGGGCATATGACTAAGGATCTGGCGATCCTTATCGGTCCTGACCAAGGTTGGGAAACC
>JANLWD010000016.1:0-4162 GCA_031364345.1 Sphingomonas sp. | reverse complement strand
CACGGCATAAGTCGCGCCGTGGAGCCGGTCGCGGCCCTCGATCGTCAGCGTCTCGGTGCCGACGCCGTCGATGCTCGCGCCCATCGCGATCAGGCAGCGGCAGAGATCGACAATCTCGGGCTCGCGCGCGGCATTTTCGATGATGCAAGTGCCCTTGGCGCGCACCGCCGTCATCAGCGCATTCTCGGTCGCGCCGACCGACACGATCGGAAAGCGCATCGTCCCGCCGGGCACGCGGCCTCCCGGTGCGGAAACTTTGACATAGCCCGCCAGCATTTCGACCGTCGCGCCAAACGCTTCCATTGCTTTCAGGTGCAGGTCGATCGGCCGGTTGCCGATAGCGCAGCCGCCGGGGAGCGATACCGTCGCTTCGCCCATCCGCGCGAGCATCGGCCCGAGGACGAGGATCGACGCACGCATTTTCCGCACAATATCATAAGGCGCGGTGGTTGCCGTGACGCGCTGTGCCCGCGCGGTCATGACGCGGCCGAAGTCCTCTGGCCGCGCGCCTTCGATCATGGTCGAGACGCCAAGCTGGTTGAGCAGATGGCCGAAACTGTCGACGTCGGCGAGACGCGGCAGATTGCGCAGCGTCAGCGGTTCGTCGGTCAGCAGTGCGCACGGCAGCAGCGTCAGCGCGCTATTCTTTGCCCCTGAAATCGGCAGCGTGCCCGACAGGCGATTGCCGCCGCGAATATGTATCCGGTCCATCGCGGCTGTTTAGCGGGTGGCGACATCCGCGCAAGCCAGGCGCCGAAAAGGCCGGTCGCATTGCTGCGGCCGGCCTCTTCGGGACACGCTTCGGGTAGAAACGTTTCGGGGGAAAAGGAATTTGGTTCAGGCGACGGCGTCGAGGTCGACGATCATGTCTTCGGGATCGCGCAGGACATAGCCACGGCCCCATACTGTCTCGATATAATTCTCGCCGCCGCATGCCATGCTGAGCTTTTTGCGCAGCTTGCAAATGAAAACGTCGATAATCTTCAGTTCGGGTTCGTCCATGCCGCCGTACAGGTGGTTGAGGAACATTTCCTTGGTCAACGTGGTGCTTTTGCGCAAGGACAGCAGCTCGAGCATCGCGTATTCCTTGCCGGTCAAGTGGACACGGGCACCATCGACTTCGACGGTCTTGGCATCGAGATTGACGGCAAGCTTGCCAGTGCGAATGACCGATTGCGAATGCCCTTTCGAGCGCCGCACGACGGCGTGAATACGCGCGACCAGTTCGTCGCGGTGAAAAGGCTTGGTGACATAATCGTCGGCACCAAAGCCGAACGAGCGCACTTTGCTGTCCATTTCGCTGATCCCGCTGAGGATCAGGACCGGCGTCTGCACTTTGGCGACGCGCAGTTTCTTCAGCACATCATAGCCGTGCATATCGGGCAGGTTGAGATCGAGACAGATGATGTCGTAATCATAAAGCTTGCCGAGATCCAAGCCCTCTTCGCCCAGATCGGTTGTATAGACATTGAACCCTTCGGTCGTCAGCATCAGTTCGATTGCCTTCGCCGTGGTCGGCTCGTCCTCGATCAACAAAACACGCATCTGTAAGAACCCCTTTTCCCGCCGGGAATTTCATTAACCAAAAAAGCAATGAAGGGAAAAGGTTAATTTCTTCTTAAAACCCCGATTTGCACGACATGTCCGGCGCGATAGCGTGTAGCGTGACGACAGCCCGCACCGGAGAGCCGTCATGACCAAAGCGACCGACAATCACCGCCTTGCCCTCGACTATCTGGCAAAGGATATGGCGGCGCTCGAAAATGAAGAGCGCCACGTCCTCGACGATATCGCCGCACAAAAAGTAACGAGCCGCGATACCACGGATGTCGCCGATGCGTCCGCGACCTATTGGGATCGCCTGGCTGACCGTGTCGCGGCGGTTGGCGGATCATGGGTGTTCATCTTTACGTTCATTGCAATCCTGCTCGGCTGGATGCTGCTCAACACCGGTGTGCTGGCCCAATGGCGGATGCAATTCGATCCTTATCCCTATATTTTCCTCAATCTGATGCTTTCGATGACGGCGGCGCTCCAAGCCCCTGTCATCATGATGAGCCAGAATCGCGCTTCGGCCATGGACCGGCTGGCGGCGAGCCATGATTACGAAGTCAACTTGCGGGCGGAACTTGAAATCGTACGGCTGCACCACCGGCTCGATGAAATGCACAAGGAAGTGACAACGCTGGTCGCGATTCTGGGCAAGCGCTGACGTAAGGGATTGCACGCGGGCGATTAGCAGCTAGGTTCCGACGCAATGAAAAGTCTTAGGGGACCATTATGAAATTCGGTCGCGTCAAATCAATTGATGCCATCCTCGCGGCGGCGGAAAAGAAATCGCTCCACCGCACGCTCGGCGCTTTCCAGCTGACGTTATTCGGTATCGGCTGTGTCATCGGCACCGGCATTTTTGTGCTGACGGCGGCAGGCGCGCAAAAGGCCGGACCTGGCCTGATGCTCGCGTTTGCCATTGCCGGCGCCATCTGCATTGTCGCGGCGCTTTGTTACGCGGAAATCGCATCGATGCTGCCCGTTGCAGGGTCGGCGTACACCTACACCTATTCCGTCATGGGCGAATTGCTTGCGTGGACGGTCGGCTGGGCACTTGTGCTCGAATATGCGGTGGCGGCCAGTGCCGTTGCGGTCGGCTGGTCGGGCTATTTCAGCGGCACGATCTTAAGAGAATTTTTCGGATTTCAGCTGCCCGCCTACCTCGCGGCCGGGCCGCTGGCACTCGGTGGTGCCCCTGGCGGATTTGTGAACCTGCCCGCTGTTATCATTGCCGGGCTGGTGACGTGGTTGCTGATGATCGGCACCAATGAGTCCGCCAAATTCAATGCCGTGCTGGTCGCCATTAAAGTGACCGCGCTGACCGTATTCATCGTCCTGACTCTGCCCAAGGCGGAGATGGCGAATTTCAATCCGTTCCTGCCGGCTGGCATTTTTGGCGGGTTCGGCTCGGGCATCGGCGCTGTCGGCGCGGCTGCAACGATCTTCTTTGCTTATGTTGGCTTCGACGCTGTTTCGACGGCAGCCGAAGAAACGAAGAACCCCCAACGAAACGTGCCGATCGGTCTCATCGGATCGCTCGGATTTTGCACGATCTTCTACATACTCGTTGCGGCGGGTGCCGTCGGCACCATCGGCGGCCAACCGATCATGGGCCCCAACGGCATACCTTTCCCGGCTGGATCGGAAGCGCTCGCACGGCAGTGTGCCCTCCCGCAATATGCCGAATTGCTGGTCTGTTCGAACGAAGCACTGGCGCATGTTTTGCGCACGATCGGGTTCGGCACGATCGGCAACCTGCTCGGCATTGCTGCTTTCGTCGCGCTGCCTTCGGTCATTCTCGTGCTCCTGTTCGGCCAGACACGCATCTTTTTCGTGATGTCGCGCGACGGACTGCTGCCACCGATCCTGTCGAAGATTCATCCGAAGTGGAAAACGCCCTATGTCGTGACAGCGATTACTGGTGCGGTCGTTGCGTTTGCCGCGGCGTTCTTGCCGGTCGGTGCGCTTGCTGACATCGCCAATGCTGGGACGCTTTATGCGTTCATGATGGTCGCGATCGCCGTCATGATGCTGCGCCGCACCGAGCCCAATCGCGAACGCAGTTTCCGAACGCCGGCATTGTGGCTGGTCGGGCCTGCGACGATTGCCGGCTGTATTTTCCTGTTCCTCAACCTGCCGTTCGAAGCGATGATCGTGCTGCCATTGTGGGGTGCGCTCGGCCTCGTGATTTATTACGGCTACGGCTATCGCACGAGCCATGTGGGCCAGGGACTGGTCGAAGTCCACGAGGACGACGCCGACATCCCGCACATGCCCGGCACGGTTTAACCCAGCCGCAGATCGACCAGCGCCCTGAGGTCCGCCTCGGGGCGCGGGCCATAATGCGAAATCACTTCGGCGGCACACACCGCACCCATGACAAGGCTGTCGTGCAGCGAGCGACCCTCGGCCTGCCCGCTGAGAAACCCTGCCGCGAACAGGTCGCCCGCGCCCGTCGTATCGACAACCCTCGCAACGGGTTCGGCGGCGACGCGGGCGTGCTCTCCACCCGAATGCGCTTCGGCGCCGTTCGCTCCGTGCGTTACGACCAGCGTCGGCACTTTGGCGGAAAGCGCAGTGACGGCGGAAGCGACGTCATCGGTACCCATCA
>JANLWD010000002.1:0-6132 GCA_031364345.1 Sphingomonas sp. | reverse complement strand
CGCGCGACATCGCACCCTGACGTTGTGATGCCATCGACTGTGTGAGCGATCGCCATTCGGGGTTCAGGTCGTTCGACGCTTTCGATGCCATCCACGATGCAAAACCTTCGTTAAGCCAAAGGTCGTCCCACCAGCGCATCGTGACCAGATTGCCGAACCATTGATGCGCCATTTCATGCGCGACGACATTGAAAATCGCCTGTTTCTGGCTCTCGGTGGCAAGCTTCGGGTCGATCAGAAGGATCCGCTCGAAATAAAAGATCGCCCCCCAATTTTCCATGGCGCCGAAAAATTGCGACGATCCGGGTCCCGCGATCATATCCATTTTCGGCAATGGATAGGGCGTGCCGAAATAGTCATTGTAATAAGTCAGCAACTGCTTTGCGCTGGTCAGCGCATAGTCGCCCTGATCGACCACGCCTTTGCGCGTGATCACGCCGATTTCGACATTGCCGACCGTCGTGGTTTTGCGCTCGACATCGCCCATGCCGAGATAAAGCAGATAGCTCGACATTTTGGGTGTCGGCGCAAATGACCAGACGGTCTTTCCCGCGGCATCGGTCGATTTGGAAGCGACCGGCATGTTCGAAAATGCTGTCTGACCTGCGGGTGCGATTGCAGTCAGCTCGTAAGTTGCCTTGATCCCCGGCTCGTCCCACATCGGCGCAAAGCGGCGGGCGTCGGGCGCTTCGAATTGGGTCGCCAGCATCCGGTCCTTTTTACCGTCGACAGTGTCATAATCGATCGCGAACAACCCGGTTGCTGATTGATAGATCTTTCCCGAAAAACGCATCGACAAACGATGCCGGCCCGATTTGACCGGAACCGCAAAGGTAAAGGTCGCGGTCTGATCTGCGGCATCGAGCGCCACGCTTGCCGGGATCGTTCCGTCGATCATGACATCCGAAATCGACAGGTCGGCTGCATTCAGCGTGATCGCTCTGGTCGGCGCGACAACGTCGATTGCGATTGTCTGACTGCCGGTAAAACTAAGTTTTTGGGCATCGGGCTCGACCGTGATGTCATAAGCTGTCGGCGTCACGCCAGCAGGCAAGCGTCCCGGTGCCGCGCTCAACATCGTCGGGATCAACGTCGCCGCAAACGACAGCGCGGCAATAAAGGCTTTGGTCATTGATACTCCGAGGCGGTCCAAGCGGCCGTGTCTATGGCGTCGAAGTCCCGGCGTCTAGCGCGGGATCAGGTCGAAAGCTGCAGTTTTTCCGTCGACGATATTTTTTGCGATCAGCGCGCTGTTCTCGATCGTCGCTGCGACATCGCTTTGACCGGCGGCCCAATGTTCGTTCATCGTCCGCGCCGAAAATTCTTAATCGCGCGCACCGCCTTCCCACGCATTCGCGCGGTAGATCATCTGCACGACATTGACCGGAAAATCCTTTGCCAGCGCGGCAAGAGCTTTGACGTCGGCATCGTCGGCAAGTGCCGCGGGCAGCTTTTCCAGGACTGCGCGGATGATTTCACGGTCCTTGCGCAATTTCAGCATTGCATCGCTGACTTGGCGCGTCCGGCTCGAAAAGCGAATTTCTTTTTCACGCGCCATGACATCCATGATGTTGTGCGGACGCACGTCGCTTGCCGAAAACAGGTCGACCTGAAACACGAGGCACGGCGCATCCTGTGTATCGAGCACATGTTGCAGCGGCGTATTCGATACGAGGCCGCCGTCCCACCACAGCTTGCCGTCGATGTCGACCGGCGGAAGCCCGGGGGGAAGCGCACCCGAAGCCATGATGTGCCGCGCGTCGAGGCGTTCGTGCGCAGTATCGAAATAATGGAAATTACCGCTTTCGATTTCGACTGCGCCGACGGCCAGCCGTACCGGCCCGTTATTGAGCAAGTCCCAATCAATCAGCTCGTCGAGCGTATCGGCCAGCGCTGATGAATCGTAAAAGCTGAGTGCTTCGGGCGTTTCGGGCATCGCGAAAAAAGGCGACAGAAAACGCGGCGAAAAAAATCCGGGCACGCCGACCGTCGCAACGACGCCGGCCGACCAGAGGTGCAGCAATTCACGCGACAAATCATCCTGCCAGATCGGAAAGCTGGGGAGGACGCCGGCCGATCGCTCCCAGAATTTGCGCAGTTGCGCAACACGCGTCTCGGGCGGGTTTCCTGCAATGATCGCGGCGTTGACCGCACCGATCGAAATCCCGGCAACGCTATCGACTTCGATGCCGGCGCCCGCAAGCGCTTCATAAACGCCCGCCTGATACGAACCGAGCGCGCCGCCGCCTTGCAACACCAAGGCAACCTGATCGGGAAGCGGCATTGCTGCGCCGCGCCGCGCTTTGCGCAATTTGGGGTCTGCATCGGCCATACGCGGGTCATACTGCGCCGCAGCAAACTTGTTCAAGCCGAACTTTGCGCTAAACCGACGAGGAGCGGGAGAAGACGATGCGCCTCGACGACGAACAGGAAAGCGGCAATTTCGAAATTCAGTCGCCGGGCAGCAGCCGGGCCGGCTTCGGCGGGGGCGGCGGCCTTGGCCTCATCGGCATGCTTGTCCCGTTCGTTTTCAGCCGATTCGGATGCGGTGGCGTGCTCGCGCTCGGCGTCGCAGCAGTTGCGCTCAGCATGTGCAGCGGCGGCATGATGCCCTCGGGCCCGCTGCTTGCTCCGATCGAGCAGGGCGCGCCTGCCGGACAAGCGACGGCACCCGGGCAGCTGACCGAAATTCAGCGGACATCGCTCAAAGTACTCGGGTCGACCGAACGGCGCTGGACCGAAATCTTCGCGGCTTCGGGCCAGCGCTACACGCCGACGACGCTTGTTTTTTACAGCCGCAACGGCCAATCGGGCTGCGGCGCGGCGCAATCGGCAATGGGGCCATTTTATTGTCCTGCCGACCGCAAAATCTATATCGACACCGAATTTTTCGACGAGATGAAAAGTCGGTTCAACGCGCCGGGCGATTTCCCGATCGGTTACATCATTGCGCACGAAGTCGGCCACCACATCCAAAATCTCGATGGCACCGCTGACAAAGTTAACGCAGCGCAGCAACGCGCCAGCCGTGCGCAGGGCAATGCGCTCCAGGTCGCGATGGAACTGCAAGCCGATTGCTACGCCGGTGTCTGGGCCGCGAACGACAGGAACCTGCTCGAACCGGGCGATGTCGAAGAAGGCCTTGGCGCGGCACAGGCGATCGGCGATGATACGCTGCAACGCGCGGGCGGACAGCGACCCGTGCCCGAAAGCTTCACGCACGGATCCTCGGCGCAGCGCCAGCAATGGTTGATGCGCGGGTTGAAATCGGGCGACCCGGCGCAGTGCAATACCTTTGGCTAGGCGTTAATGCCGCTGCCCGACACGCCGCGCGAAATCATGCGCCGGGCGTTCGACCAGCCACCAGACGCAATAAGCAGCCGCAAGGCACAGCCCGGTCACAAATACCAACTGGACCGCTTGTGACACGACGCCTTGCGGCATGACCTTGCCGACGATCCAATAAGCCGAACCTGTGACCGTATTGTGGATCAGGTACAGGCTGTAGGAAATCATGCCGAGCCATTGTAGGGGCGCATTGGACATCGCCGTCGCCAATCGTCCGGTGCGCATCGCGAGAAACAGCATTCCTGCCGTCGCGGCGCTGATCGCATCGCCGGTTGACCCGCGCACGACCATCGTGCCGATCAGCGTCGCCAGCGCGACCTGCCAGACACGCGACCCCTGCCCCGCCCAATAAGCTGCGACGCCGACGAAAAACGCGTGCCACATGATCAGCGCCAAACCGCGCGGCAACCCGCCATATAAATGCAGCGCACCAGCCACCGCGAGAATGAACATGCCCGCCCGAACGATGTTGCCCACCGAAGCACCGAACCGGCGGACCAGTGCGCGCTGCCCCACGAGCATCAGCATGAAACCCAGATAGAACTGGATCTCGAAGCACAGCGTCCAGAAAACGCCGGTAATCTGGGGATAGCCGAGGATATCGGTCAGATAGAAAACATGCGCGGCAATCTGTGCGACCGAAACATCGGGCGCAGCCGCGCCCTTGATCCGCGCTTCGATCACTTGCTGCCCGATCACCAGTGCAATCGTCGCCCAATAGGGCGGATCGAGCCGGATCGAACGGCGCAAAACGAACCTGCCCGCAAAGCCGGGCGATGCGTCGGCATTGCGCAGCGAGTGCGCGATCACAAAACCGCTAAGTGCGAAAAATATCGCAACGCCGTAATGCCCGGCATCGAATATGCCCGCGAACAACCATGGCGGCACTGTCGCGCGGATCGCGTCGATATGTCCGCCCTCGGCCGCATGAAACAGGACGACCCACAATGCCGCGATACCGCGCAGTGCCTGGACCAGCGTGAATTTCGTGCTGACGTCCGATTGCCCCATCGGCTTCGATCTTAACCCAGCGCCTCCGATGCCGCCAGCCACCGCGTTTCGGCCGTTTCGATTTGCGCGCTGATGTCGGCGCGCAATTTCATCAATTCGCTCATGGTCAGTTGCGCATCGGACCCGCTCGCGGTCGCCGGATCGAACATCGCACGTTCGACCGCACTGCGCCGATCGGTCAGTTTCGTCATTTCGGCTTCTGCCGACGAAGCCACCTTGCGCATTTCGGCTTCCTTTTCGCGCGCGGCGGCCGCCAGTTTGCGTTCTTCCTTCTTGTCGCGTTTCGGCGTTGCCGCCTTGCTCGCGCCTTTCAGGATCAGGTCGGTATAATCGTCAAGCGTCCCTGAAAACTCCTGCGCAGTGCCTTCATCGACCAGCACGAGCCGGTCGGCGGTCAGTTCGATCATGTGACGGTCATGGCTGACGATGACGACCGCGCCGTCATAGGCGTTAAGCGCCTGAACCAGCGCTTCGCGCGCATCGACGTCCAGGTGGTTGGTCGGTTCGTCGAGGATCAGCATGTGCGGCGCATCTCGCGTGATCAGCGCCAGCGCGAGCCGCGCCCGCTCGCCGCCCGACAACTTGCCGACTTGCGTGATCGCCTTGTTGCCCGAAAAGCCGAACCGGCCAAGCTGCGCACGCACTGCTCCAGGCGACGCGCCTTTCATCATCCGCGCCATATGTTCGAGCGGGGTGTCGTCGCGGTCGAGCTCTTCGACCTGATATTGCGTGAAATAACCGACGCGCATTTTGCCCGAAACCGATATGCCGCCTTCCATCGCGGGCAATTGCGCCGCGAGCAGCCGCGCGAGCGTTGTCTTGCCATTGCCATTGCGGCCGAGGAGCGCGACCCGATCATCGGGGTCGAGGCGAAAGTTCAGCTTCCGCAGCACTGGCGTCGCCGAATAGCCGACTGCCGCCATGTCGAGCGTGACGAGTGGCGGCTTCAGTGCATCGGGGCTGGGAAAATCGAATGTCAGGCTGGGGTCTTCGGAAATCGAGGCAATCGGCTGCATCTTGGCGAGCATCTTCGCGCGTGATTGCGCCTGCTTGGCAGTCGATGCACGCGCCGAATTGCGCGCGACATAATCCTGCAACTTGGCGCGCTGCGCGTCCTGCGCCGCCTGCGCTGATGCCAGTTGCGCTAGCCGCTCCGCCCGCTGCCGCTCGAACGCATCATAGCCGCCGGGATACAGCGTCGTCTTGCCGCCCTCCAGATGCAGGATATGGTCGACGACATTGTTGAGCAGATCGCGTTCGTGGCTGATCAGCACCATCGTCGCGCGATAGGATTTGAGGAACGATTCGAGCCACATCGTTGCTTCGAGATCGAGATGGTTCGAAGGCTCGTCGAGCAGCAGCAGATCAGGCTCGCTGAACAGCAGCGCCGCGAGCGCCACACGCATTTTCCATCCGCCCGAATAGCTGTCTAGCGGCCGGTGCTGCATGTCTTCGTCAAAGCCCAGGCCGACCAGAATCCGTGAGGCCCGCGCCGGCGCGGCGTGCGCATCGATTGCAATCAGGCGCTCGTGAATTTCGCCGATGCGGTGGTGATCGTCGGTATGCACTTCCTCATCGAGCAACGCCGCACGCTCGATGTCGGCGGCAAGCACGGCTTCGAACGGCGTGGTTTGTCCCGAGGGTGCTTCCTGCGCAATATAGCCGATGCGCGTTGCCTTTGGCATGTCGACAGTGCCGCCATCGGCTTCGGTCAATTGCGCCACGACTTTCATCAGCGTCGTCTTGCCAGCACCATTGCGCCCGATCAGCCCG
>JANLWD010000028.1:0-1859 GCA_031364345.1 Sphingomonas sp. | reverse complement strand
GCGGTCGATTCAAGGCTGATCGCGAGCCCCTGGATGACATTGGTGCCATGGCCAGTTTCCGATGCCTTGGCGATGCTGCGCACCGGGCGATAATTGGTGCCGGTGTAATATTCGGTGATCCAGATCAGGAGCCCGGTGATGACGAGGCCAAGGAACATGCAGTAATACAGCATGCGTCCCGTGAACCCGCCGGTGCCGTCGAGGTTGGCGCCGATCACGGTTTCCATGTCGCCAAGCGCATATTCGGTCGCGAACCAGATCACGACTGCCGACGACACGGCAGTCACGATGAAACCTTTATACATGGCATTCATGATGTTCGTGCTTTTGCCGAGGCGGACGAAATATGTGCCGAGGACCGATGTAATGATGCAGACGCCACCGATCAGCAGCGGCAGGCTCATGAGCGGAAGCAGAGCATCGCCCGCACCCTTCACGAGCAGCGCGATGAGCACCATCGTTGCACCGATCGTCACGACATAGGTCTCGAACAAGTCGGCGGCCATACCGGCGCAATCGCCGACATTGTCACCGACATTATCGGCGATGACCGCCGGGTTACGCGGATCGTCCTCGGGAATTCCGGCTTCGACCTTGCCGACCAAGTCAGCACCGACATCGGCAGCTTTGGTGAAAATACCGCCGCCAAGGCGCGCGAAGATCGAAATCAGCGAAGCACCGAACGCAAGTGCGACCAGTGCATCGATGACAATGCGGTCGGCAGGCTGATTGCCCGCGATGCCGACCAGATAGTAAAAGAAGCCGGCAATCGAAATGAGCGCCAGCCCCGCAACCAGCATGCCCGTAATGGCACCCGCGCGGAACGCCATCGTCAGGCCTTGCTGCAATCCTTCGGATGCGGCCTGTGCCGTGCGGACGTTTGCACGGACCGAAATGTTCATGCCGATAAAGCCTGTCGCGCCCGACAGGATCGCGCCGAGGAGGAAACCGACGGCCGACGTGATTCCGAGAAAATAGGCGACGAGTACTGCAACGATCGCACCGACAACGGCAATCGCGCGATATTGCCGTGACAGATAGGCTTGGGCGCCTTCCTGAATCGCCGCTGCGATTTCCTGCATCTTGGCATTACCGGCCGACGCGCGAAGCACCTGTCCACTGGTGAAAATGCCATAGAGGACGGCAACAAAGCCGCACGCGATTGCGAAAAGAACCAAATTCATGAGCCGGAATTCCCCTATGTCGTCGGCGGGCCGGGCTTGACGCGCGGCAATCGAAGGCCGCGCCTATAACGGGGTCGCACCGCGCAATGCAACCTGTCCGTGCGTGTAGCCGAGCCGCGCTGGCAAAGCGACCGGGCCGCTGGCGTCCTGCAGTGCGAGGCCGGAGCCTTTGCTGAACCTTCCGATGCGGGTCGCAGGGACGGGGAGTTCCGCGTCGGGTGCGGCCGCAAAGAGCAGTTCATAATCGTCGCCCGCCGTGATCGCGGTCATCAATTCGCCGACGTGAGGAACGACATCGAGGTCGATGCTGAGCGCGAGATTGCTTGCCGCGGCCATCCGCTGCGCATCGATCAGCATCCCGTCGGACACGTCCATCATCGCATGGACGATGGGGGCAAGCACTTGCCCTTCGGCAAGTCGGGGCACCGGGCGGCGATAGGCAGCCAGATGATCGGGATTGCCCGCCAGACCGAGCGCGGCGCGCCCGATCACGCCGGTCACATATAAGGCATCCCCCGCCCGTGCGCCCGCCCGCGACGGCGCGACGGCACTGCGCCCGATCGCCGTCATCGACAAAACACGCGGCCCCCGCACTGTGTCGCCACCGAGCAGCGGCACATCGAAAGCGGCAAGCGCTTCACTCAGACCTGCGACAAAAGCCCGATCCCATATGTC
>JANLWD010000302.1:0-3464 GCA_031364345.1 Sphingomonas sp. | reverse complement strand
CCCGCGACCGCCCCGACCGTAAAGGGCAAGGCCGAGGGACGCTATAAGTTCGAGACTTTCGGCGCATCGGCGGGGCTTTATGGCACTGCGCAAGACCTTCTCGCGTTCGACCGCGCGCTGATGGGCGGTGAACTCGTTCCCGAAGCACAGCGCGCCGAGATGTGGGACGGCCAGCCCAATCTGGGCTTTATTGCGCTCGGCCAGTGGAGTTTCGGCGCGGAATTGAAGGGCTGCGCGAGCCCTGTGCGAATTATCGAGCGACGCGGTGCGATCGGCGGCGTTCAGGTCCGCAATTTCATTCTGCCCGATGCTGATGTCGTCGTCGTCGCCTTCACCAACCGCGACGATTTTGATTTCGGCGAAATCTGGCAGGGCAAAGGCTTCAGCTATGATCTGCTCAGCGCCGCGGCGTGCGCGTCATGACGTTGCGCTTGGGCGTCAACATCGATCATGTCGCGACCATCCGCAACGCGCGCGGGGGCGATCACCCTGATCCTATGCGCGCGGTGCGCATTGTCGAGGCGGCCGGCGGGGACGGCATAACGGTTCATCTGCGCGAGGACCGGCGGCATATACGCGACGGCGATCTCGATGCGCTGATGGGATCGACCCCGCTACCGGTAAACCTCGAAATGGCGGCGACCGAAGAAATGATGGCCATTGCGCTGAAGCATCGACCGCACGCCGCGATGCTGGTGCCCGAACGTCGTCAGGAACGAACAACCGAGGGCGGCCTCGATGCTGCCGGTCAGCACAATCACTTGGCTCCGATGGTCACGCGCCTCAGTGATGCCGGTATTCGCGTCAGCCTGTTCATCGAACCCGACGCGCGCCAGATCGATGCCGCGATTCGCCTCCGCGCGCCGGTCGTCGAATTGCACACGGGGAAATATGCGCATGGTGACCCGGATGGTTTGGAACTGCGCCGCTTGGCCGATGCCGCAGCTTTGTGCGTGAAGAACGGTATCGAGCCGCATGCGGGGCACGGGCTGACTTTCGACAATGTCGGGCCGATTGCTGCGATCCCGCAGATTGTCGAACTCAACATCGGCCACTTCCTTGTCGGCGAAGCAATCTTCATCGGGCTTGAGGCCAGCATTCGCGAAATGCGGGCGCGGATGGATGCGGCGCGTGGGGTCGCATGATCATCGGTCTCGGGTCCGACCTCTGCAATATCGAGCGCATCCAGAATTCGCTCGATCGCTTCGGCGAACGCTTTGAAAATCGCGTTTTTACCGACACCGAGCGCGCCAAAGCCACCAAGCGTCCGTTCACGCGCGCGGGCACTTATGCCAAGCGCTTCGCCGCCAAGGAGGCGTTTTCCAAAGCTGTCGGCACCGGGTTCAAGCGCGGGGTGTTCATGAAGGACATCGGTGTCGTCAACGCCCCGAGTGGCGCGCCCACTCTTTCGCTGACCGGCGGGGCAAAGGCACGGCTCGACGCGATGACGCCCGATGGTTATGACGTGCATATTCACCTGACGCTCACCGACGACCATCCATGGGCACAGGCATTTGTGATTATCGAAGCCATTCCGAAAGCACCTGTGTGACTGCCGAAACCGCGATCCTCGAAACCGCCACCGGATCCAAGCCAAAGACCAACTGGCTTCACGAAGCGTGGAGCATTTTCTGGCTGATCGCGGCTGTCCTCGGTTTCCACAGTTTCATTGCCAAGCCCTTTTACATCCCCAGCGAATCGATGGTGCCGGGCCTGCGCGTCGGCGACCGGCTGGTGGTCAGCAAATTTGCCTACGGCTGGTCGTTTGTCTCGCCGACCGTGCCCAATCCGGTCGCGATTTTCAAAAGCGTCGTTCTGCGCGAACCAGTGCCGAGCTGGAGCGTTCAATTCACGCCGGGTAAAGGTCGCCTGTTCGGCAGCATGCCCTATCGCGGCGACATTGTGATCGTCACGCCACCGGGCAAATCGGAAGATTATATCAAGCGCGTTATCGGCTTGCCCGGTGATCGCTTGGAAGTGCGCAGTGGCGTCGTCATTCTTAACGGCAAACCCGTAAAGCGGGCAAACAAGGGGTTCATGCGCATCCCCGTCGACGCCAACCAGCCGTGCAACGACAGCGAATATCCCGGCGCGCTGACTCGCGACAGCACGGGCAAAAGCTGGTGCCAGCTACCAGTTTTCCGCGAGACGCTGCCCAGTGGCCGCAGTTACGACACGATCGATCTCGGCTATGACTGGCGAGTCGACGATTTTGCCGCGATCACCATTCCGGCAGACCATGTTTTCCTGATGGGCGACAATCGCGATCGGTCGGCGGACAGCCGCGTCCCGCTTGAAAACCGCGGGCTCGGCGGGGCGGTGCCGTATGAGAATATCGGCGGGCGCGCTGAATTCATCACATTCTCGTTCGACGGCCAGTGGGGCCTTCGCGGCAATCGCACGGCGACCAGCCTCCACGCACAGGTCGGCCCGTAATGGCCGAGGAAAACTTCATTGCCGGGCACCGCGAACTGCCGGGTCCAAACGAATTGCGCGATCCGCTCATGCGGCAGGAACTCAAGCGCGCGCTGGTCTGGGTCAGCGTCGTCGGCGGTGTGGCGCTTCTTGTATATCTGTCACAACCGCTGCTGCTGATTTTCGGCGGTGTCGTCTTTGCCGCAATGCTCGACGGCGGCACGCGGTTGCTCGGTCGGATTTTGCCGATCGGGCGCGGCTGGCGATTGATGCTGGTCGTTATCGGCGTTCTCGCGTTTCTTGGCTGGGTCATTTATTTTACGGGCAGCACGCTTGCCGATCAGGTTGAATCGCTGCGTGTCGTTGTCACTGCCCAGGTCGAAAAACTGATCGCTTATGCCAATGCCCAGCACCTTCTTGATGGTGGTCTCGACGGCGGTCAGGCAACCGAAATCGGCAAGCAGATTTTCGGATCGATCGGGCGCGTCACATCGGCGGTCAGCACGGCCGTCGGCGCAATCACCAGTGCCGTGATGATCGTCGTCATCGGCGTCTTTCTCGCAATCGAACCAAGGCTGTACGAGCGCGGCGTTGCGTGGATGTTCCCGGTCGACCGGCGGCTGCAACTTTATGCAACCCTCAAGGATATGGGCTTTACGCTGCGCCGCCTGATGGCGGGCCGGTTGCTCGGCATGGTTGTCGAGGGGGTTGGCGTCTGGATCCTGCTTGCCTTGGGCGGTGTCCCGATGGCGGCGCTGCTTGGCGTGCTGACTGGCCTGTTTGCATTCCTGCCCAACATTGGCTCGATCATATCGGGCGTGCTGATCATTCTCGTCGGTTTTTCGGGCGGATTCGACATGGGCTTTTACGCGCTCGGCGTTTATCTCGCGGTACAGATCGTCGACGGCTATCTGATCGTGCCGACGGTCGCCAAACGATCGGTCGACCTTGCACCTGCGCTGATCCTCGGCGCGCAGTTGCTGTTCGGAGCGGCATTCGGCTTGCTCGGGCTGATGTTCGCCGATCCGATCGTTGCGATGCTGAAGGTC
>JANLWD010000288.1:0-13627 GCA_031364345.1 Sphingomonas sp. | reverse complement strand
GTCGCCGATCGCGCCGGTATTCGCTGATGCCTGTATCGCTTCGACGACGCGGTCGGTAAGTTCGGTCGGGCAGGCGACTTCGATTTTCATCTTCGGCACCATATTCGTCGAATATTCGGCGCCGCGGTAAATTTCGGTCTGGCCTTTTTGGCGCCCGAAGCCTTTGACTTCGGTCACCGTCATGCCGGTCACACCGATCTCGGTCAGGCTTTCACGGACCTCGTCGAGTTTGAACGGTTTGATGATGGCTACAACGAGTTTCATGCCGCCCCCTTGGCTGTTCGTTGTGCAGCGCAGCAAGAGGCGTGCCAGTTCAGTTTCGGTGAGATGGCCGCGAAAAGCAGAGCGCGACTGGATTCAAATTAGGCAGCCGGAGAACGGCGCTGCCGGTTTTTCAGGCAATCGCTGCGCGCGCAGCGTCCAGATCCTCGTCAAGCACCATCACGCGGACAGGAATGAACAGGCCCGCACCGTCGGCGATGTTCATGCCGGCATCGAAGGCGACACTGTCGATCCCCTCCGCATCGAGCCGGCCACGCACGATCGCAGCTTCCATCGCGTCGGGGTAGGCGCCGAGTTCGACCAGTGCCATCAGCCTGGCACGCGCGTTTGCACGCGAACGGGCAAACCATCGATGCTTTTGGTGCGATTGCGCTGATAGGCCAGTAATTCGGCTTCGCTATATTTCGCGGCATATTTCTTCAGCGTCTGGCTTTCGCGCTCGAATGTCATCAGCGGAACGCCCCAGCCACAACTGGTCTGCACGCTGTCGACATCGAATTCGAAAATCTGCCGCGTGCCGGGCAGCATTTCGAAATGCGCGGCGAGATCGTCCCACTGCGCATCCTGCGGCAGGATCGCACGGCCGCGCGCGTAAATACGCAGGATGAGCGCGGGCCGGTCGAACGCACAGAACATGATCGTTGCGCGACCGTCGGCTGCAAGGTGCGCATGCGTCTCGTTCCCCGATCCGCTGACATCGAGATAGCCGACTCGGCTCGCATCGAGCACGCGAAAACTGTCCATGCCCTTGGGACTGAGATTGATCCGCGCACCGGCGGCGGCGGTTGCCACGAAAAAGACCGGCTGCTTTTCGATAAAGGCACGATGATCATCGGTCAGGCGCTCGGTGAAGTCGGACATATGCGTATCCTTGACGGGCATAAGTCATGCGCATAGTTTTGACGCATGAAACATCAGCGGATCTCACCAGCGAAACGCAAGCCGGTCAACCTGTCGATCGACGCCGAACTTGTCGCTGAAGCGAAGGCGATGGGAATCAACCTCTCGCAAACCTGCGAGGCCGCATTGAGTGTGGCTTTGAAGAAGGAGCGTGAGGATCAATGGGTCAAAGAAAATTGGGATGCTATTCAATCGTCGAATGCTTGGGTTGAAAAGCATGGTCTTCCGCTTGAAAAGTATCGCATGTTCTGATGTCGCAATTCGACGTGCATCAGATGGATGGCGCCTACATCATCGATTGCCAATCCGATTTCCTGAATCATTATGATACGCGTTTTGTTGTGCCGCTTCTTCCAGTGGGCACGGGCCCGGCGGTGGTTGCGAAGCGCTTCAACCCGGTATTAGTGGTCGAGGGTCAGCATTTCGTGATGTACACACAATATGCAGCAGCTGTGGAATTGCGCAGACTGGGTCGCGCAGTCACGTCGCTGGCGAGCAACAGAGATGAAATCGTTGCTGCCATCGATATGCTTGTGACTGGCTTCTAAGCCGCGGTTCCGCCCACGGTCAGCCCGCCGATCAACAGCGTCGGCTGGCCGACACCCGCGGGCACCGACTGCCCCCCTTTGCCACACATGCCGACGCCCTCGTCGAGCGCCATGTCGTTGCCGATGCCAAGCACTTTGGTGAGCACGCTTGGGCCGTCGCCGATCAGCGTCGCGCCCTTGATCGGCGCCCCGAGTTTGCCATTCTCGATCCGGTAAGCTTCGGTGCACGTGAAGACGAATTTGCCGCTGACGATATCGACCTGCCCGCCGCCGAAGTTTCGGGCAAAAACGCCGGTTTTGACGCGGGACAAAAGCGCGCCCGGATCATCGTTGCCACCGCGCATGAACGTGTTGGTCATCCGCGGCATCGGTGCATGGCCATAGCTTTCGCGGCGGCCATTGCCCGTCGCCACAACGCCCATCAGCCGCGCATTCAGGCGGTCCTGCATATATCCTTTAAGGATGCCGTCCTCGATCAGGATGTTCTCCTGAGTCGGCGTGCCCTCATCATCGATGCTGAGCGAGCCGCGGCGGTGGTCGATACTGCCGTCGTCGACGACCGTGACACCGGGAGCGGCAACGCGCGTCCCGACGCGACCCGAAAAAGCTGAAGTTTTTTTGCGGTTGAAATCACCTTCGAGACCATGGCCGATCGCTTCGTGAAGCAGGATGCCCGGCCAGCCCGGCCCGAGCAGCACAGTCATTTCGCCCGCCGGCGCGGCCACCGATTCGAGGTTGACCAGTGCTTGCCGCAACGCTTCGTCGACGGCGCGGCCCCACGTCGCTTCGTCGAACAGCGTGTCGTAAAGATAACGCCCGCCCATGCCGAACGATCCGCTTTCGCGGCGGCCATTGGCGTCTTTGGCAACGATGCTGACGTTCAGGCGCACCAGCGGCCGGATGTCGCTTGCCACGAAGCCGTCGGCCCGGACGATGTCGATCACGCTCCAGCTGCCCGCAAGCGACACCGACACCTGAGCGACGCGCGGATCGCGTGCGCGCGCTGCGGCATCGATTCGCTGGCAAAGCGCGACCTTGTCTTCGAAAGCGACCGCGCTCAGCGGGTCGTTTGCGGTGTAGAGATGGCGGTTGCTCCGGCGCGGCGGCGGCGCGGCTGCGCTTTTCGACGGATCGAGCAGGCGCAGCGTATCGGCCGCGCGCCGGATCGCGGCTTCGCTGATTTCGTCGGCATGGGCAAAGCCCGTCATTTCGCCACTCACGCCGCGCAAGCCAAAGCCGCTGTCGATTCCGTAGTCGGCGGTTTTCATCCGGCCATCATCGAACCCGAAACTTTCGGTGCTGCGATGCTGCAGGTAAAGTTCACCGTCGTCGCATCGGGCCAGAGCCTCACGCGTCAGCCGCTCGGCAGCAGCCGGGTCGAGCGTGCGATAGAGAAGGTTGCGCGGGTCCGATATGTCCATGGCGCCGATATAGGATCGTTATGCGTTTGTGCCATCCCTGTCGGCCGGGCCACCGATCAGGACGAACCGCCGGTCGCAATACCTGCACTCGACAAAGCCGGTTTCGTCGATTTCGAACCAGACACGCGGATGGCCGAGCGCAGCCGGAATATCGCCCGATCCGTCACATGACACGCGAACGCTGTTCACTCGGACGATTTCGGGTGGGCTGTTCACGGTCGCCGCTTGGCGAAGCTGTCAGCGATAGTCAACGGTCACGGTAAAGCTGCCCGCATAGATGCCGGGCACCTGATTTGCCGCGACCGCAAGCGTGCCGCCGACGCGCAGGTCGAGCACGCCCGCCGCTGTAAGCGTGCGGTTGACGCCGCCATTCATCGACATCGCCGTCATCGCCATTGTCTCGGTGCCGCCCGACCGGGTCAACGTCGGCACCGGACCCAGCGTGACCTGCACCGGCCGTGACGGCGTTCCCGCAACGACAAAGCGCGCCGCTCCCGGCGTGCCGCCGGGCGCCAGTGTCACGCCGCCGGTGCGTGTCCTGACATCTGTTCGCGGATTGACAGTTGCGCGGCCGTTGGTCGCCGCAATGATCAGCCGCCCGAAATCGAGATCGCGCGTGAGATTGATCGTGATCGGCCGCACGGTCCGTGCACGGCCGAGCGCGGTTTGAGTCGCTGCTTCGGCTGTCATCGTGGCCGTCGTCGTGGCTGTCAGCCCGACAAGGATCAGGGCAATGCGCTGCCGCATCAGAAATAATTCACGATGATCTGGAACGTGCCCGAATAGCTCCCGGCAAGCTGGTTGGCGCCAACCGCCAGCGTGCCGCCGACGCGCAAGTCGAGCAGCCCGGCCGCAGTCAGGAATCGCGTCGTCGGGCCGTTCAGCGTCAGTCCGGTGACATTCATCGTTGCACCGCCGCCCGCACGATTGAGAACGGGCAATGGTCCGCGAAACACTTGGATCGTCTGAAGTGGTCCGCCATAGGTATAGAATTTGGCCGCTTGCGGCGTGCCGCCAGCCGCGAGGACACCACCGGTTGTGGTCCGTCCATCATTGTCGGGATTGATGATCACGGTGCCCGCCGTCGACCCTGAGATATTGGTCGCAAAATCAAGATCACTGAGATTGAGCAGCGACAAAGGCCGCAGCGTGATGGCGGAGACAGTACTGTTGTTGCCGGCAGCAACCGCGGCCGGGCTGACCGAGATGGCAAGCGCCACGGCCGCGATCCTGGCGCCCCACTCAAGTCTGATCTGCGTCCCCACGCTTTTGGGTCTAGCCGCGCTGCCCCTAAACCTCCGTGAAGAGCGATGGTTAATTTGTGCTTGCGGCATTGTCCCTTTGCGGGGTGGCCGATGGCACGCTAAGGCCGGGCAATGACTGGGGCTGCAATCGAAATCGACACGCTTCAAAAGACCTATGCCGGTGGCAAGGTCGCGTTGGACGGGGTGACGTTCGATGTCCCTCGTGGCCAGATTTTCGGTCTGCTCGGCCCCAATGGCGCGGGCAAGTCGACGATCATCAACATTCTGTCGGGTATGGTCAAGAAAACCAGCGGCACGGCGCGCGTCTGGGGTTTCGACATCGACGAGCATCCGCGCAATGCCAAGGCATCGATCGGCGTTGTCCCACAGGAAATTCTGTTCGATCCGTTTTTCACGCCGTTCGAAACGCTCGAGCTTCAGGGTGGTCTTTACGGCGTGCCGAAGGGAAAGCGGCGGTCGATGGAATTGCTGCGCGCGGTATTCCTCGACGACAAAGCAAATGCTTATGCGCGCACGCTGTCGGGGGGCATGAAACGCCGTTTGCTGGTGGCCAAGGCAATGGTCCATTCGCCGCCGATCCTTGTCCTCGATGAGCCGACTGCGGGCGTCGATGTCGAACTGCGCCAGCAGCTGTGGACCTATGTGCGCCAGCTCAATGCGCAGGGCATCACGATCGTTCTGACCACGCATTACCTCGAGGAAGCCGAGGAATTGTGCGACCGGATCGCGATCATCAATCACGGCCAGGTGATCGCCAACAAGCCGACGCGCGAACTCGTCAGCATGGCACAGGAAAAAATGGTCGAAGTGACTGTCGACCGCGATCTGACCGTGGCGCCCGCGTCGCCGATGTTTCAGAATATCGTTCTGAAAAACGATCGCGTGCTGTCGATCACTTATTCGAAAGCCGTGGCAAATGCCGGCGACGTTTTGTCGGCGCTTGGTGCAGCAGGGCTCGGCATCGTCGACGTCTCGACGCGCGAGGCCGATCTCGAACATGTTTTCCTGAACCTGACAAGAGCTGCAGCCGTTGCCTGAAACCTACGACGTGATCATCCTCGGCTCGGGCGCTGCCGGGCTGACGGCGGCACTCAACCTTGCCGACCGTTTCAAGGTCGCCGTGCTTGCCAAAGGGACGATGTCCGATGGCGCGACCGGCTGGGCTCAGGGCGGGATCGCTGCGGTGCTCGAGGCAGGCGACACCTTCGAAAGCCACATCGACGATACGATGATTGCCGGTGCGGGGCTGAACAACCGCGCAACGGTCGAATATGTCATCGAGAACGCGCCGGCCGCAATCGAGCGGCTGATCGAACTCGGCGTGCCGTTCAATACCGAGGGCCCCGAGGGTCACGGCGCATTGCATCTGACGCGCGAAGGCGGTCATTCGCACCGGCGCATCGTTCATGTCGCCGATGCCACGGGCTGGGCGATCCAGGTCGCGCTCGAAAAAGCAGCGCGCGATCATGCCAACATCACGCTGGTGCCCGACATGGTCGCGATCGACCTGATCGTGGGGCGGCACCAGGAACATTTTTCGACGAGTGGGCGGGTCCACGGCGTCTATGCGCTGAACCGCGCGACCGGAAAGGTCGAAACTTATGCGGCGCGGGCGACGATCCTTGCGACCGGCGGTGCGGGCCGCACTTATCTTTATTCGACCGCGCCGCGCGGTGCGACCGGCGACGGCATTGCAATGGCATGGCGGGCGGGCTGCCGCGTGTCGAACATGGAATTCATGCAATTCCACCCGACCTGCCTGTACAATCTGACAGTCAAGAATTTCCTGATTACCGAAGCGGTCCGTGGCGAAGGTGGCCAGCTCAAGATACCGACCGGGTTTCCCGGCGGCGGCGATCGTTTCATGCCGCGCTTCGACGAACGCGAGGAACTGGCACCGCGCGACATCGTGGCGCGTGCGATCGACCATGAAATAAAACGGCTCGGGCTCGATTATGTCCACCTCGATATCAGCCATTTGCCGCAAGAATTCGTGCGCGAACATTTTCCCAACATCTATGAAAAGCTCATCGGGCTTGGCATCGACATCACGACACAGCCGATCCCGGTCGTGCCGGCGCAGCATTATACCTGTGGCGGTGTCGTCGTCGATCTCGACGGGCGAACCGATGCCAAGGGGCTTTATGCGGCGGGCGAAGTGACACAATCGGGGCTGCACGGTGCCAACCGGCTGGCGTCGAACTCGCTGCTCGAATGCCTTGTCTTTGGTGCTGCCTGTGCAAAACACATTACCGAAAACTGGGACGGGTTTCCCGCGCCACCCGCAGTCCGCGCGTGGGACGAAAGCCGCGTTACCGACAGCGACGAAGAAGTCGTCATCCAGCAATGCTGGCGCGAAATCCGTCAGTTCATGTGGAATTTCGTGGGCATCGTCCGCACCACCAAACGGCTTGAGCGCGCGGCCAACCGGATTGCGTTGCTCCGCCGCGAAGTCGACGATTATTATGGCAATTTCCGCGTCACGCCCGATCTCATCGAACTGCGCAATCTGGTCGAAGTCGCCGATCTGATCGTCCGGTCGGCACTGTCGCGTCATGAAAGCCGGGGGCTGCACTATACGACCGACTATCCCGACATGCTGGCGACTGCCGTCGATACCGTTCTGGTCCCGTGAACACGGGCGGTATTGGCTTGAAGCTTTTTTTCGTGCTTGGTCCCGGCGATGTCGTGGGTGACATCCGGCGCATCCGCGACCGGAACGATGACAGCGGCGAGACGAGCATCACATTTTCCGAACAAGTCTATGATTATGTAAAAGCAAAGGATTATCGGGCGCTGGCCGTGTCGCACCATTCCCGGCGCGACGCGATCGATGTCGGGTCATTTTCCGCGATGAACCTGCCGAAACGCTTCGTCGGGCGCAGCGGCTTGATGTTTCAGATCAGCCAGATCGTTTATGGTGTCACGCTTGTGCGCCGCGCTCGCTGCTTCGGTGCCGATATTGCGATCATCGATGCGGGCGGCACGCATAATTTCATGCTGGTGCTGTTCAGGCTGCTCGGCATTCGCGTTGCGGTTAATTTTCACAATGTTCGCTGGCCGATCGGGTATGAGCCAACGGGCCTCGTCCGCCGATCGGTCCGGGCGCTCGATTCGTGGTTTTTCCGCAACTTTGCCGACGCGGCGATGGGTTGTTCGCCCGAATGCGGCAATCAGGCGCGAGCTGACGGGGCGGACCGGCTGCCCTATTTCGGGTGGTGCGGACAATATAGCGCCGATGGCTTCGATCCCGCCCGCCCTAAGCCGCGCGACGATGTTTCTGAGCCGCGCGACGATGTTTCTGCGCCGCGCGACGATGTTTTTCGTGTCATGTTTGCCGGGCGCGTCGAACAATCGAAAGGGGTGTTCGACCTTGTCGACATCGCAACGGCGCTTTCGGCGCGATGCACCCGCCCGGTCGCCTTTCATGTCTGTGGCGAGGGCAGTGCGCTGCAACCGTTGCGCGATCTGGTTGCGACCCGCGACCTCGGACGTCTGATAACGGTGCACGGGCGGCTCGAACGTGCCGAACTGCTCGACCAGTATGCCCAAGCCGACGCTGTGATCGTGCCGACCCGCGGCAATTTTTGCGAAGGCATGCCGCTGGTCTGTGCCGAAGCCATGCTTGCGGGCTGTCCGGTCGTTACCAGCCGATTGTCGAACGCGCTCCCGGTGATTGGCGATGCCATCGCCGAAGCCGCGCCCGAAGATGTCGAAAGCTATGTCGCTGCCTTGTTGCGCCTTGCCGAGGACCCCGTCTTTTACGAAGAACGGCGCGCGGCGTGCGCACCGGCCGCGCTGCAATTTCTTGACCGGACGCAGGGTTATGACGTCGCGATCGATCGGGTCGTGTCGCTTTTGTCTGCCGCGCGCTGAAATCTTTGCTTTGCGAACGTCGGCTGCGCCATTATCGCAGGGCCATGCAATCGCACCCAGTTTTTCTCACGCGAACGTTGCGTGCCCTCGCCAGTGCCGCTGTTCTGACTGCGGTATGTCCGCTCAGCGCGCAAGTGCCCGTCGTCACGCCGACCGTGCCGCCTGTGGCAGCTCCCGCTGTCGTGCCGACCGCGCCAGCCGTGCCAGTGCCAGCACCCGTGCCACTCCCCGCACTTTCGCCGGCGCAAACTGAATTTCTCAACCAATGGCTGCAATTGTCGGCGCGCCAGGGGCTCGGTACGGCGCGGGCCGACGCGACACCGCTGACCGGTGATGCGCTTGCGCGTGCCGTGTTCGACCGGGCGCGTGCGTTGCATTCGGGACGGATCGACGGCGCCGATTTCCTCGACGTCTGGGCGCTGCGCCCTGCGGCTTACGACCCGTTGCCGTCGTTCGTTCAGGCCGTTGCCGCGGATCGGCTCGGGCCATGGGTCAATGGCCTGACGCCGCCCTATGCGGGCTATCAGGCACTCGGCAAAGGGCTTGCCGCTTATGAAGCGATCCGCGCCGCTGGTGGCTGGCCGACATTGACGGCACAATCATCGGTCGATCTGGTGCGCGCGCGGCTTGCGCTCGAGGATAAAAGCGTGACGCGCACCGAACCACTGGCCGGTATCATCCAGCGAGCACAGCGGCGTTATGGCCTCAATCCGACGGGCGTGCTGGATGTGCGCACGCTCGCGGCACTCAATGTCCCCGTCGCCGACCGGATCGGCGCGATCACGGCCAATATGGAGCGCTGGCGCTGGCTGCCGCGTGATCTGCCGGTCAACCGTGTGCAGGTGAACATCGCTGCGGCTGTCCTGACCGTCTTCGAAGGCGATGCGCCAGTCGCATCGATGCGCGCCGTGACCGGGCGCCCCGGTGGCAACGAAACGCCGATGCTGCAATCGAGCATTCACAGCATCGTGATCAATCCGCCGTGGAACGTGCCCGCGTCGATCGCAAAGAAAGAACTCTGGCCAAAAGGGCGCGCGACGCTGATCGCCCAAGGCTATAAAATCGTCGGCACACCCGAAACCGGCGAGCGGATCGTCCAGCCCGCAGGCCCGAAAAGTGCGCTCGGGCGACTGAAGTTCGATTTCGACAATGCTTTTGCCGTCTATCTCCACGACACCCCGGCGCAAGCGAAATTCGCCAGTTTCGACCGGCTTGCCAGCCATGGTTGCGTGCGCCTCGAAAAGCCGTTGCCGCTTGCGATGCAGATGCTGCGCAAGGATCCCGTCTGGGCCGGCGCCGCGGTGCAAACTGCGATCGACACCGGCAAGACGCAGCGGGTGCAACTGCCCGAACGCGTCGCGGTCTATCTGTTGTACTGGACGGCATTTGCGAGCGCGAACGGCACGATGAATTTTCGCGATGATCCTTATCGCTGGGACAAGTTGCTTGCCGCCAAAATCGACAATGCATCGCGTGCCGCCGCAGTGATCGAAACCGCATCGAAAGGACAGTGAAGATGGTATCGTCATTCATGCGCACCGCGCCGGTTTTCGCGCTTGCGGTGCTGCTGGGCTTGTCGGCATGCGGCAAGAAGCAAGAGGACGCGGCCCGCGATATGCAGGAAAATATCGTGACCGAAATGCCCGTTGATGAAAATATCCCGGCCAACGACGACGCCGCGGCGCCAGCGGCCGTGCCCGAAAATGTCATCGTGCCGGCCGCACCACCGCCGGCGTTCAGCGATACGCAACAGATGCGCGACGATGCCGATGCGACAGGCCTGACTGCGCGTCTGCCGACCGACGAAGCGCCTGCACCGGCCACCAACGAAACGCAGCCAGCGCAGTAACATCACCGTTATGACATTACGTTATTGGGTGGTTCAGCCTGATGCGTTATAGCGACGTCATGGATCGCCGGACTTTTTCGACGCTCGCCCTTGCTGGCCTGGGCTTGTCGGCACTGCCACGTTCGCTGGCGCGCGCCACTGTGCCGCCCGGTGCGATCCTGCCGCCGCCCGACGCAGTGCTGGTTCCAAAGACGCGATTTCTGACGGGCGACAGTGCGTTGCTCGACCGTGCAAAAGCAGCACTCGACCGGCACAAGCGCCTCATCGCCTATCGCGATCGCATTGCCATTGCCGATTTCAGCGTGGCATCGCGCGCGCTGCGTTTTCACATCGTCGATTTGATCAGCGGACAAACAAATGCCTTTCTGGTTGCGCACGGCAAGGGATCCGACCCCGATCATTCGGGCTGGCTTCAGCGTTTTTCGAACGACGTCGGGTCGCTTGCGACATCCGAGGGTGCGTATCTTACCGGCCAGATTTACGAAGGCATTCACGGCCAGTCGATGCGACTGGTTGGCCTCGACCCCGACAACAGCAATGCCGACCCGCGCGCAATCGTCATTCACGGCGCGGATTATGTCAGCGAGGATCATATCGCGAAATGGGGCAAAGTCGGGCGCAGCGAAGGATGTTTCGCAGTTGCCCGCCATATGGTGCCGCAAGTGCTTGGCATGCTCGGACCCAACCGCATGCTTTATGCCGACAAGATTTAGCGCAGCTTGCTGACTTTCAGTCCGTCGAGTTTTGCACGTGCCTGCACCGATTCCTCGCTCCGCGTCATTGCCTTGGCGATGGCTTTCAATGACATCGCCTTGGCCGCGAGGCGGTGGAGTTTCTGGATCTCGTCCGACGTCCACGGCTGGCGATGGCGCTGAAACTCTTTGGCGGATTTTTCGCTCATGTCGGTTCCTTGACCAAGGTCCTTGGTCAAGATAATTTGCACAAATGACCAAGCACTTCAACGTCGGCGAGGCCAAGGCGCAGTTGTCCAAGCTGATCGACGCGGCCGTTCGGGGCGAGGATGTGGTCATCGATCGCGCCGGTGTGCCCACTGTTAAAGTGGTTGCTTTGAAAGCTGCGGTCGATGCCGAGGCAAATGAGCGCCGCGTGCGTCGCGAGGCGTTCATTGAAAAGTGGCAACATGCGTTTGACGGCATCGATACGAGTGTCGAGGGGCTAAAAGCACATCGCGAATATAGCGATCAGCGCCGCGAGGCGTATGGCATGGATGATTCTCGCTGACACGCATGTCCTCATTTGGCTGGCCGGAAGAAACAGCCGTCTTCCGCTCGCTGCACGTGAAAGGCTGCTCGATGAGCCCTTTGCCGTCAGCGCCGCAATCGCATTCGAATATGCTGATTTGCAACAACGCGGCCGTCTCGACCATGCGCCGCCGCTGCATGTCCTGCGTCTTGGGCTCGAATTTGAAATTCTGCCTTTTGGTGAAGACACGACGTTGCTGGCAGTGCAGTTAGACCATATCCACGGTGATCCGGTCGATCGCATGCTGATTGCCCACACGCTCGCTCTCGATGCAACGCTCGCGACGGCGGACGCAAACATCCGCCGCTACCCCGTCAAGACACTCTGGTAGCGCCCCGCTCCCTCGGCTATCCCGGCCGCGACATGTCCAAAAACCACCTCTATCTCGTCGACGGCTCGGGCTACATCTTTCGTGCCTACCACCGCTTGCCGCCACTGACGAACATTCGCGGCGAACCTGTCGGTGCGGTTTACGGTTATACGACGATGCTGTGGAAACTCGCCGAAGCGCTGCACAAAGCCGACGGCCCGACGCATATGGCCGTCATTCTCGACAAATCGTCGAAGACCTTCCGCAACGACCTGTATGACAAATATAAGGCGCAACGCCCGCCACCTCCCGAAGATCTGGTGCCGCAATTTCCGATGATCCGCGATGCGACGCGCGCCTTTTCGTTGCCCTGTATCGAGACCGAGGGGCTGGAGGCCGATGACATCATTGCCTGTTATGCCAAAGCTGCGCTCGCAGCGGGTTGGGCTGTGACGGTCGTCAGTTCGGACAAGGACCTGATGCAACTGATCCAGCCCGGCCTCGATCTTTACGACACGATGAACAACCGGCGGATCAATGCACCCGAAGTGGTCGAAAAATTCGGTGTCGAGCCCGCACATTTGGGCGACGTCCTCGCGCTGATGGGCGATACGGTCGACAATGTTCCCGGCGTTCCGGGAGTGGGCCCGAAAACAGCGGCCAAACTGATCGTCGAACATGGCGATCTCGAAGGCGTGCTGACCGCGGCCCCGGCCATGAAACCGGGCAAGTTGCGCGACAACCTCATCGAACATGCCGATATGGCGCGGCTCAGCCGGGTGCTGGTCACGCTCAAAGACGATTGCGACTTGCCCGAACCACTCGACGATTTGCATCTCAAGGGTATTCCCGAGGGACCCTTGCGCGCATTCCTTGAACATCATGGCTTTCGCTCGCTGCTGACAAAGCTCGGCAGCGGGCTGGTCGACGAAACGACGGCGCGGTCGGCACCCGTTGCTGCCACGATCGTTCCCGACACGCCGTTCGATCTCGATGCCTATGAATGCGTGACGACGCTCGATGCGCTCGACCGCTGGATCGCGGATGCCACCACCAGCGGCATTGTCGCCGTCGACACCGAAACCGATGGCCTCGACGCGACGCAAGCGCGGATGATCGGTTTCAGCCTCGCAACCGCTCCGGGGCGGGCCTGTTATGTCCCGCTGGCGCACGGCGGCAATGATCTGCTTGCCGACAAGCCCGACCAGATCGAAATGGCTGCTGCGCTCGATCGGTTACGGCCGCTGCTTGCTGATCCGTCGGTGCTAAAGATCGGGCAGAATCTCAAATATGACATGACGATCCTCGCGCGGCACGGCATCATGATCGCGCCGTTCGACGATACGTTGCTGATCAGCTTTGCGCTCGACGCCGGTCGCAACAATCACGGCATGGACGAACTGGCGCAGCTGCATCTCGTCCACACGTGCATTGCCTATAAGGACGTCTGCGGCTCGGGCAAAAATCAGCTGGGTTTTGCGCAAGTCGCGCTCCGCGATGCCACGCGCTACGCGGCCGAGGATGCCGATGTCACGCTGCGCTTGTGGCAAAAGCTCAAGCCGCGCCTGTCGCCCGACAGCGTGACGACGCTTTACGAACGCGTCGAACGCCCGCTCGTGCCCGTGATCGCACAGATGGAACGCGAAGGCGTCAAGGTAGACCGCGAACATCTGGCACGACTGTCGGCCGAATTCGCGCAACAAATGGGCGCTCTCGAAGCCGAGTTGCACGAAATGGCCGGACAGCCTTTTGCGATCGGCAGCCCGCAACAGCTTGGCGTGATCCTGTTCGACAAGATGGGGCTGAAAGGGGGGCGCAAGGGCAAAACCGGTGCCTATTCGACCGATGCGGCCGAACTCGAAAAACTTGCCGGACAAGGCGTACCGATCGCACAGAAAGTGCTCGACTGGCGG
>JANLWD010000264.1:0-1800 GCA_031364345.1 Sphingomonas sp. | reverse complement strand
TGGCATAAGCATCAGCGATCGACTGCTGTGCAGCATCGGGCATCAGCTCGGCCCAGAATTTCCCGTCGACGCTGGAAAAATCGTCGATTTCCATCGCGCACAGTCCGTTGCTGTTCATATACTGGATCTGGCCGTCGAGCGTCAGAAGTTTGATGCAGTCGACGCTCTGATCGAGAACGCTAGCCAGACTGACTGCCGAAAGCGATGTGATTGCGATCGACAATGTGGAAGCAGCTTCATTCATCGGCGACTCTCCACATGCAATTTGGACAGCATACACAAAGAGATAGCCCGAGTCGCGCGCGGATAAGTCAGCTGCGGTGCGCGCGACCGGGGCGATAGTCGTTCGGGTCGATTACGTGCCGGGCCATTTTGTCATAAAGCGTCTTGCGCGGTAATTTCAGGGTCGCGAGCACCGATCCGATTTCGCCGCCGTGGCGGTCGAGTGCGGCACGAATGACATCGGCTTCGAATGCTCCGACGGCGGTTTTCAGGTCGCACTGGTCGATGCTTGCGGATCGCGTGGCGAGCGGCTCGCCGAGTCCGCAAACGACATTGGCGGCAAAATTGCGCAATTCGCGCACGTTTCCCGGCCAATGATGATCCTGCAACCGGCGCCAGATCGCAGGCGACAAAGATGGCGGATCGCGGTTCAATTCGGCAGCAGCTTCGGCAAGAAATGCCCGAAACAAAACGAACACATCGTCGCGCCGGTCGCGCAGTGGCGGCACCGAAAGCCGATAACCAGCCAGCCGGTGGTAAAGCGATCGGTCGAATACACCGCCGTCGACAATCGCGTCGGGATCAGCCGAGGTTGCCGCGATTGTCCGAAAACTGGCGCGTCGCGGCTGGTCGGCGCCGACGGGCGTGAACGATCGCCGTTCGAGCGCTTGCTTGATCCGCAATTGCAGCGCCCGGGGCAAACCATCGACGTGATCGAGGAACAGCGTGCCGCCGTCGGCCAGTTGCAATTGCCCGGTCCGCGGGAATTGCGCGCTGGCAAAAGCGCCGCTGGCATGACCGAACAACAGGCTGTCGGCATGGTCGACGGGAAGCGCATTGCAATCGACGGTGATCATCGTCTTTCGCGCTTGCGGGCTGCGATTGTGCAATGTTGTTGCGATCAGGCTTTTGCCCGAACCGCTTTCGCCGTCGATGAAGACGTCGATGTCGGCTTGCGCCAGCTGCGTCACAGTCTGACGAAGCTGTTCGATGGCCGGCGTCTCGCCCAGGATAGCGCCGGTTGCGCGCGACGCCGGCTGGTCGCGCAGTCTTCGATTTTCAATCACCAGTGCGCGCTTGTCCAACGCCCGGCGGATCGACGCGATCAGCGTATCGCCTTCGAAAGGTTTGGTCAGGAAATCATAGGCGCCACGTTTGACGAGGTCGACTGCGGTCGCGATGTCGCCATGCCCCGACATCATGATCACCGGTAATTCGGGATCGCACCGGAACAGACGATCGAACAGCGCGCCGCCGCCGATCCCCGGCATGCGCAGATCCGAGATGACAACGCCCGGAAAGGCGGAGTCGATGGCGGCAAGTGCGCTTTCGGCATCAGCAAATTCGACCGTGGAAAACTGTTCGAAGTCGAGCAGCTGGCGCAAAGCCGAACGAATGTCGGCTTCGTCATCGACGATTGCCACCGTGCTGACGCGCGCCGACGTCATCGTGCGATTTTCAAGGTGAGGACAAACCGCGCGCCGCGGTCAGCCGGCGTCAGCACCAGCTCGCCACCGAAATCGGTGACGATATCGCGGCAGATGACAAGGCCAAGGCCAAGGCCGTCGGCTTTCGACG
>JANLWD010000209.1:0-15704 GCA_031364345.1 Sphingomonas sp. | reverse complement strand
GCGCGACGATCCGGCGCAGTCGTGGCTGTGGCCAGCCGATGCCGTCGAAAACGGTGCGCTGTCGCAGGCGTCACCCGATGCATTGCGCGCGGTGTTTGCGCGCGTGGGTGCATGACACGGACATATTTGCGCCCGACCGCGTTCGTCGACACGCCTGTCGGCTTTGATGGACAGGTGTCGCGGCTCGCGGGGGGAATGTGCTTCTTTTCCGCTTATGAAGTCATCACGGTCGATGGCGGCAAGCGTATTTCGACCACGCTCGTTCCCGTTGACCGGATCAGCGACCGGATCGGCGACCACCCGGCCATTGCGCGCATCACGGCACCGCGGCCTGCCCTCGTCCTCGGCGCGCGGACGATCCGCCTCGATCAGCCGCAGGTGATGGGCATTCTCAACATGACGCCCGACAGTTTTTCGGACGGTGGCAAATATGGCGATGATGTCGATGCCGCTGCCGCCGTCGGATTTGCCATGGATGCGGCAGGCGCGGCGATCATCGATGTCGGGGGCGAATCGACACGGCCAGGCGCCAAACCGGTTTGGGAAGGTGACGAAATCGCACGGACACAGCCGGTGACCGAACGGCTTGCGCGCGGCGGTGCGGTGGTCTCGATCGACAGTCGCAAGGCAAGCGTGATGGAAGCCGCGCTGTCCGTTGGCGCTGCGATCGTCAACGATGTGTCGGCATTGTGTTTCGACAAACTCGCACTGGCATTGATGGTGCGATCGGGTTGTCCGCTGATCATCATGCACTCACCCGATGCTGCGAAAACGCTGCACGATGGGCCAATCGCCGCCGACCCGTTGATCGAGACTTATGACTGGCTCGATGCGCGGATCGATGCATTGGTTGAGGCCGGGATCGACCGGGCACGGATCATCGTCGATCCCGGCATCGGCTTTGGCAAAAGCGTTGCGGCCAATCTCGCGATCATGAACGGCCTTGCGATGTTCCACGGTCTCGGCTGCCCGATCCTGCTTGGTGCGAGCCGCAAGCGATTCATCGGCGCGCTGTCGAACGAAGCGCCCGTCGACGCGCGCCTCGGCGGATCGCTTGCCGTTGCGATCAAGGCCGCAGAGCAGGGCGCTCAGATTATCCGTGTTCATGACGTTCCCGAAACGGTGCAGGCACTGCGTATCTGGCGCGGAATGCGCGATCAGGGACTGAGCGGCTAAAACCGTGCGCTAGATATCGTCCTAAACCCTGTTGACCTTGCGCCGTTAAAGGCTTCGTGGCGACGCTGGACCTTTTTTCCGGACCGCCCGCCAAACGGAAAAGGAATTGGGAAACATGACATATATCGGAACCAACGTCGCAGCGATCCGCTCGCAGAACGGTATCAACCGGGCCACGATGGGCCTCAACACCGCGATGGAACGCCTGTCGACCGGCAAGCGCATCAATTCGGCAAAGGACGATGCCGCTGGCCTCGCCATCGCCAGCCGCATGACCAGCCAAGTTCGTGGCCTGTCGGCCGCAATGCGCAACGCCAATGACGGCATTTCGCTGGCGCAGACGGCGGAAGGCGCGATGGGCGAAGTCGGCAACATGCTTCAGCGTGTTCGCGAACTCGCCGTCCAGTCGGCCAACGGCACCAATGCCGCGAGCGACCGCACGGCAATCCAGGCCGAAGTCACGCAGCTGCTAGGCCAGATCAACGACATCGCCAACACGACCACATTCAACGGCACCAAGCTGGTTGACGGCACGGCAACCGCGCTCAGCATCCAGACGGGCATCAATGCTGGCGACACCGTGACACTGGCGATCGCATCGATGAAGACCGCCGACCTCGGTGTGGGCACGGTCGACCTGTCGACGCAGGCTGGCGCGACCGCAGCGCTCGCACTCGTCGACACTGCAATCGATACGGTCAACTCAAGCCGGGCCGGCCTCGGTGCGGTTCAGAACCGTTTCGAAGCAACCGTCAGTAACCTGACGTCGACCGTCACCAACCTGACCGAAGCGCGCAGCCGCATCGAAGACGCCGATTTCTCGGCGGAAACGACGCAGCTTGCCAAGTCGCAGATCCTTAATCAGGCATCGACGGCAATGCTCGCGCAGGCGAACCAGTCGCAACAGGGCGTGCTGTCGCTGATCCGCGGATAATCCTGAACAACTTTGGGATTGTCGTGGGTTTGGTCCCCCTCTGACAGTCCCGAAAAACGAGAACCTCCGGCGCTCCCACCGCGCCGGAGGTTCTTACGCGTCTGAAATAAGCGAACGAACTTTGTCGAGTGCGCTTTTCTTGATCTGGCAGACGCGCGCAGCACCGACACCGAGCGTTTCACCAATTTCATCGAGGTTCATCTCCTCGACGAAATAAAGCTGCAGGACCATGGCCTCGCGTTCGGGCAAGGAGCGGATCGCCCCTGCGACAATCCCCTGAAGCTGCGCGCGTTCAAGGACATCGTCGGCACGGTCCTCGACGTCGGCGAACCACATCGAATGGTCCGAATAAAGGTCGTCGATCGATTCATGGCGGACACCGCGGGCGCTGTCGGCATCCGCCTGATAGGTTTCGAGATCGATGCTAAGCGCTTCGGCCATTTCGGCATCGACCGGCGACCGGCCATGCGTCTGTTCGAACTTTGCCTGTGCCGCCACGATGGCGCGACGCTTGCCCATGGCGGCACGACCCTGTGTAGCGCCCCGTCGCAGCGCATCGATCATGCTGCCGCGGATACGCATCGTGGCATAAGTCGCAAAGGCATGGCCACGATCTTCATATGATCGCGCGGCTTCGATCAGGGCGACCATCCCGGTCTGGATCAGATCCTCGACGTCGATCGCCGACGACACGCGGCCGTGCACATGCCACGCAACTTTACGAACCAGGGGCATATGGTCGCGCACCAGCACATCGGCGGGATTGCGGCCGCGACGGTCATAAAGCGCAGTTTGCGGATCGTTCAGCGCCATCAGGCGGCTCCTTCGGTCAGATGGGGAATGGCATCGCTGCGCCCGACCACCGCGACGACGTCGACGGGCTTGGCATCAGGAATTTCAAGGAACGACAGCACGGGTGTTTCGGGAAGATGCGGCCGCAGCAAGCGTGCCAGTGCGGGACGTGCCGATGGCGATGTCACGATCGCGAAGTTTCGCGCCACATTGAGTAGCGGCGCCGCTGCTTCGCCAATCGCTTGCGTGACGCGCGCCGAAAGCCCGGGTTCGAACGGATGCGCGGCGTCGGGCGCAATCCGCACGGCATCAGCCAGCAACGCTTCGAGGTCGGAAGCAAGCGTGATGGCCGGAAGCGGCATCTGTGCGGGGACGACAGTCTGAACGATCAGCGCCCCGATCCGCATCCGCACAGCCTCAAGCAGGGCGCGCGGGTTGGCGGCATGGGCCGCGCTTTCGATCATGGCTTCGGCGATGCGGCGGAAATCCTTGAGCGGAACGCCTTCGCCAAGCAGACCGCGACACAGGGCAGCAATCGACGCGGTCGTAAACAGCGCGGGGGTCAGCCCTTTGACGAGTTCAGGCGCGCTTTCCTTGAGGCTATCGAGCAGTGCCTGTGCTTCGTCGATGCCGAACAGATCGGCCGCCCCGGCGACGATCGTCCGGTTGAGATGCGTGGCGATAACGGTCGGTGCGTCGACAACGGTATAACCGGCAACGATCGCTTCTGACCGGTGATCGGCATTGATCCACAATGCGTCGAGCCCAAACGTCGGATCTTTGACTGCGCGCCCTTCGATGACGCCTTCGATGTCACCCGAATCGAGCGCAAGCAGATCATCGGGATAGATCGCGTCTTCGCCGACGACGATGCCCGATAAGGTGATCCGGTAATGATTGGGCGGCAGCGACAGTTCGTCGCGAACGCGGACCAGCGGAACGATAAACCCCAGCTCGCGCGACAATTGCCGCCGGATACCGGTGATCCGCGCCATCAGTGGCGCACCCTTGCGCTCATCGACAAGTCCGACGAGCGCATAACCGATGTCGAGGCTGAGCGGGGCATTGTCGTGCACGTCACGCCATTCGATCGCGCTCGACGGAGGCAATGGCGGCAGTATGATTTCCGGTGGTTGTGACTGTTTGCCAAGCCGCCATGCGAGGACACCCGATCCGATTGCGGCGGGCAGGATGATGAAATGCGGCATGCCGGGGAGCAGGCCGAGCACGCCGAGGATCGCACCGACCGGGCCCCAGGTTCCGCTGGTGCCGAACTGGCTCGTGACCTGCCGCGCGAGATCGAGCGTCGAACTCACGCGCGTCACGATTGCAGCTGCGGCAATCGAAAGCAGCAGCGCGGGCACTTGCGCAACAAGTGCATCGCCAATGGCGAGCAGGACATAGGTTCTGGCTGCTTCTGCCGCGCTGAGGTCGTGTGAAAGGATGCCGAGGACCATCCCGCCGACGATATTGATGACGAGGATCAGGATGCCGGCAACCGCATCGCCTTTCACGAATTTCGAGGCACCATCCATCGAGCCGTAAAAATCGGCTTCGGTCGCCACTTCCTGTCGCCGGATTTTGGCTTCATCGGGCGTCATGAGGCCTGCGTTCAGGTCGGCATCGATTGCCATTTGTTTGCCCGGCAGCGCATCGAGCGTGAAACGGGCGGAGACTTCGGACACGCGCCCCGCGCCCTTGGTGATCACGACGAGATTGATGATCATCAGGATCAGAAAGACGAAAATGCCGACGGCCCAGTCGCCCCCGATCAGGAATTTGCCGAATGCTTCGATGACGTGACCAGCAGCACCCGGTCCTTCGTGCCCACTGACGAGAACGACACGCGTCGAGGCGACATTGAGCGCGAGGCGCAGCAACGTGGCGAAGAGCAGGACCGTCGGGAACGATGAGAAATCCAGCGGTCGTGCGGCATTGAGTGCGATCATGAGTACTGCGAGGCTGAGTGCGATATTGGCGATGAAGCCGACGTCGAGAACGATGCTCGGCACTGGCACGACCATGAGGACGACGATGGCCAGCGTCGCAATCGGAAGGATCGCACTGCCGCTCGCGCTTAGCCATATTCGCCATGTCGCAGCCGTCGGGATCATGCGGAGACGCCAAGCGAGGCAAGCATAAGGTAAGCCAGGCGGGCCTGCGCTGTCGGGCGCATGCGGGGAATGTCGGCGGCCGTGCGATCGATTGCAGCGGCGAATCGCACTCGTGCCGGTTCGGCCGGCTGCGATGGCGCCGGTGTCGTGCCTTCGAATTTCGTCGCAAATCGTTCGCGTACTTCGCTCAGCGAGCGTGCCGATCCGTCGCGATTATAAAAAACGGGACGGTTACTGCGCGCGGCGGCCGGGAAAAAATCGGCTGCAGCAGCATCGGGATTGGCTTCGAAATTGCGCAGAAATTTGGTTGCGCCGCCTGCGCCCAGGAAATGCGCAAGATAGAGATCGACCGAATCGACACTGTGGCCGAGACGAGATTCGAGATGGTTGCGGTTGTCGCTCGCGAATTCCGCAGCCATCGCGGCCGATGCGGTCGGATCTCGTCGCAGATCGAGGATTGCGGACCGCATTGCGGGGTCGGCGACGCGGTACCTCCCGTCGGCGCCGCGTGTGATGGCCGACGCCGCCCAGCCGAGGCCGTGATCGTCACCATGCCGGGCAACCACGCCGAGCCAGCTTTGTTCAATAAACTGATACAATCCGGTTGCGCTCGATGTCCGCGCTTTGGCTTCGGGGTTCAGGCTGCTTTCGACCCGAGCCTGATTGAACAGATAATTGAAATCGACGCCGGTCGATGATGCCGCAGCAAAGATCGCCTGGTGGACCGCACCGCGTGTGCCCGCGATCTGAATTGTCGAAACCATGACACGTCCCCCTTGCTCTGGAGACAGGTCAGCAAGCAGTGTGCCAGTCGCTCAGCGTGATGCGGAGCCGCTGCGATCATAAAGGCGCAACCCCGCCGCTCCGCGCGCAGCTTCAAGCGCGGCCAGCCTTTCGCGGGTGTCGCGCGTCAGATTTTTGACGCGCTGCTGGGCCAGTTCGACGCGTCCGAGCATGTCGGCGGCGGTCCGCGCCAGTTCGGGATGCGAACGCCAGGCACCAACCGCGCGAACATGGAAAATCGCGGCGCGAAATGTTTCGCACGCGCGTTCGATCGCGCCGGTATCATGCCCATCGAGCGTGAGGTCGAGTGCCGCCTGCGCTTGCGCCAATGCTTCCAGCGCGGATGCGCTCATTTGCTTTTAACCGGCAAGTCGAGCGCAAGCATGGCCGCTGCCAACCGGTCGGCATCAACGGTGTAACTTCCCTGTGCAATTGCCGCGCGGATTTCGCCGACACGTGTGACGTCGATCGGCGGACCCATGCGGGCAAAGCGCGCCGCCGGCATTATCGTATCGACATCGCGTGGCGCTTTTCGATCCGCCTCGCCGACCTTTTCGCGCGGTGATGTTCGTGACGGATCGAGACGGCCGATCCCCGATTTTGCGATTGGTTCAACCATCGTGATGACTCCTTTACGTTCGTTAACGGCCTGCGGCGCGGAAAGTTTATCCGCGCTAGTTCAGGCCACCGACGCGCACGCTGCCCATGTCGATCGCTTCACCGATAACAGGTGCCGATTTCTGTTCGACACGCACGCTCACTCGGTCGCCGGCACGCGCATCGCTTTGCGCAATGCCGCTGGTGGTTACGGCAAAACCGGGCGCGACAAAATCGACCGTCACGGGGTCGCCGCGCTTGATGATGACCGGCATTGTGGCGACTCGCGTGCCGCGTCCGTCGACATGCGTGTAAATGCGCCATTTCAATACATCGCAATGAATCGCAACGGTCTGGCGGAGCGGTGGTTCGATTCGCAGCGGTTGTGGACACGCCGCCAGTTTCAGTCGCCGATCGACCGGCATGGCATTCAGCCCGCCGCTGGCCAGCGAAGCAGCGACCTGCGCGTCGATGTCGTCGTTGTTTTGAAATGCTTGTGCGCCGACCGGTGTCGGGACGATCATCGGCAACGCACATGCGGCGATGATCAAGCGTCGGAAAATTGGCGTCATTTATTGTCTCCTGATGCATTTCCGGTTGTGCAGCACGATCCGTGCCAGCTGCGCCAAACCGGCAAGTCTTTGCCGGTGGGCGGCAATTATTTGCCGCCCGCCGGCCGGCCCCCACGGCAGAAACGCCCGAAATCCGCCATATCGGAAATTGGCATGGCGATTGCTCAACCATTTTCGCGACCTCGTCACCAGTAACGGCCGGTCGCCACGAAACTTTATGGGGCTAAAGACATGGCGGACGATATTTTCGGTATTCACGGGCAAGCGCTGGCGATCCGCTCGCAGCGGCTGTCGATGCTTGCCTCGAACATCGCAAACGCGGCAACGCCCAATTACAAAGCGCGCGACATCGATTTCGCCGCCGCCCTGCGTGGTGAGACCGATGCTGTGCGCTACCGCGTGCCGGTGCAGCCCTCGCTTGACGGAAACACAGTCGAGCTGCCGACCGAACAGACGGCGTTCGCCGAAAACGCAGTCCAGTACCGCACGACGCTCGCATTCCTCGAAGCTCGCGTCGCCACCATCACCCGCGCCCTGAAGGGAGAATGAGCATGAATGTCTTCGACATTGCCGGACGCGCCATGTCAGCGCAGCTTGTCCGGTTGAATACGACAGCATCGAACCTCGCCAATGCCGGATCGATCGCGGGCAGCGAGAAAGATGCGTTCCGAGCGCTCAAGCCGGTGTTTCGCGCCATCGGCGGCGAAGCCGGGATCGCGACCGTCCAGGTCGACCGGGTCATTGCCAGCGATACGCAGCCGACGCGCCGCCACCAGCCCAATCATCCGCTTGCCGATGGCAATGGCGATGTCTGGGAAGCGGGCGTCGATAGCAATGCCGAAATGGTCGAGATGATCGAGGCCGCGCGGCAATATCAGAACAATGTGCAAGTCCTCGAGACGGCAAAATCCCTCATTCTCGACACCATAAGGATCGGACGATGACCATCGAAACCAACAGCATCGGCGCACTGAACGCGACTGCGCGCGCCCGCGGCAGCGCAACGCTCGACCAGGCAAGTTTTTTGAAGCTGATGACGACGCAGCTCCAGACGCAGGACCCGTTTGCGCCGACCGACTCGACCCAGATGGTCGCGCAGATGGCGCAGTTCAGCCAAGTCAGCGGCAATGCCGAAATGAACACCACGCTGAAAACCATCGTCACGAAACTCGACGCGCTGATCGCAGCGCAGACCCCAAAGACAAAAGGAGCCTAAATCATGTCATTCTACACATCGCTTTCGGGCCTGAAGGCCGCGCAGACCGATCTCGCCACCATTTCGAACAATGTCGCCAACGTCGGATCGGCAGGGTTCAAGAAGAGCCGTGCGGTGTTCGGCGACCTGTTTGCTTCTGCGCCCACACAAACCACGAAAATGATTGCGGGACAGGGAACTCGCCTGAACGGTATCACGCAGCAGTTTACCCAAGGAACGTTAGAGGCGACCGACAAGACGCTCGACCTCGCGATTGCGGGTGAAGGCATGTTCGTCGTTCGCGGCGATGCCCCGCGCAGCGAAGTGAGCTATACACGAAACGGCGCGTTTCAGGTCGATGTTAACCGCCGCGTCGTCGATACGATCGGCGCGACACTGCAGCTGCTGCCAGTGGACGGTAATGGCAATGTCACGGGCACGACGCTTGCGGACATGACCGACCTCGTCCTGCCCAGTACCAAGCCGGGTGATCCCACAGTCAGCCTCGCCAACATCTCGATCGGCAATGACGGTCTCGTCACAGCGACGTTCGGCGATGGCAGTAACCAGTTGCTCGGCAAAGTCGCGATGGCGAGTTTTACCGCGCAGGAAGGATTGCGCCCGATCGGCGACGCGCACTGGCAATCGACCGGTGACAGCGGCCCGCCTGCGATCAATGCCGCAACAAACGGTCCGCTTGGCACGATCCGGTCGGGCGCCATCGAACGCGCAAACGTCGACATCACCGAAGAACTTGTGGCCCTGATCGGTGCGCAGCGGAATTTTCAGGCAAATGCCAAAGCCATCGAAACCGCCAGCGCAATGACGCAGGCGATCATCAATTTGCGGACATAAGATGGACCGGCTGATCCACACCGGTTTGTCCGCTCTGAAAGCGGCCATGGCACGCCAGACGACAACAGCGAACAATCTCGCCAATGCGTCGACGACCGGATTTCGCGCCGAGATAGCCAGCGTCCGGCCGCTCTGGCTGAAAGGCCCCGGCCTGCCAGACCGGGCGTTCGCTTCCGAAGAAGTCGTTGCGGCCGACATGACAGCGGCAGCAACAGTGCCGACCGGCCGACCGCTCGATATCGCGATCAACGGTGACGCGATGCTCAGCGTGCAGGCGGAAAATGGTGACGATGCCTATACACGGCGCGGCGACCTGCTCGTTTCGGCGTCGGGATTGCTGACAACGGGCGATGGCCATCCGGTGCTCGGCGAAAGCGGCCCGGTCACGGTTCCGCCTGCCGATACGATGCGGATCGATACAGACGGGACGCTCTGGATCGTGCCCGCGGGTGGTGACCCGAATGCACCGCAAAAAGTCGATCGGCTGCGTCTTGCCAGCACGGCGGGTTCGACGGTGAGCAAACATATCGACGGCCTGTTCCGGGTGCGTGGTGGCGGCGCGTTGCCGTCAGATTTGACCGCAACGGTGACATCGGGCGCGCTTGAGGGATCGAACGTGAACGCGACGAGCGCGCTGGTCGACATGATCGATGCAGCGCGCAGCTGGGACACACAGATCAAATTGCTGACGACCGCGCGCGATCTCGACACCGAGACTGCCAGCCTCATGCGCTTGCCAAGCTAGGAAACAAACCATGTCAAATTCCGCACTCCATGTCGCGCGCACTGGCCTTGATGCTCAGAACCAGCGCATGCGCGTCATCGCGAACAATCTCGCCAACGTGAACACGACGGGCTTCAAGCGCGACCGTGCGACGTTCGAAACGCTCGCCTATCAGAATATCACGAGCCCAGGCGCGCCGTCGTCGGAAGCCAACAAATATGCGGTCGGCCTTTCGCTCGGTTCGGGCGTTCAGATGACCGGCACCGCGCGCATCGACACGCAGGGCTCGTTCACGACGACAAGCAACGCGCTCGACCTCGCGATCGAAGGTGCGGGCTATTTCCAGGTGCTGATGCCTGAAGGGCGCACCGGCTACACGCGCGCAGGGGACTTCAGCCTTTCGGCTGACGGCAAGCTGGTGACGGGCACTGGCATGCCGGTTCAACCCGAAATCCAGATCCCCGATGGCGCGCAATCGATCAGCATCGGCGCCGACGGCACGGTATCGGCAACCGTTGCGGGGACCAGCACTGAGCTCGGCAAAGTTGAAACCGCGCGTTTCGTAAATGCGGCGGGGCTCGAGAATATCGGCGATAATCTGCTGATCGAAACCGCAGCCAGCGGCACGCCGCAAGTGGGTGCACCGGGGCTCGAGGGTCGCGGTGCGCTCCGCTCGGGCGCGCTCGAAGCGTCGAACGTCAATGTCGTCGAAGAACTGGTCGACATGATCGAGACGCAGCGCGCGTATGAAGTGAATTCGAAAATGATCTCCGCAACTGATGAAATGCTGAAATATGTCAATCAACAGCTTTAAGATGGCGGGCAGTGCCGTGCTTCTACTGCTCACCGCAGGCAAAGCACCCAAGCCCGATTATGCGCCGACACCACCGCCCGCGACGGTCGAATGGCGCGCCAACGGTGCGATTTATCAGGCGTCATCGGGATATGCACCGCTGACCAGTGGCGCGCGCGCGTCAATGGTCGGCGATGTGCTCACGATTGCGCTCGTCGAGCGAACTGCGGCGACCAAATCGACTTCGCAAACAACCGATCGTGGCGGCTCGATCGGCCTGACGCCGCCGACAACTGGACTGTTTTCGTTGTTCAATCCCAGCGACATCGGCGCCTCGGGTACCAATGCCTTCAAGGGGCAGGGACAGACCGCGCAATCGAACGCGCTGTCGGGCGAAATCAGCGTGACGATTGCCGCGGTCTATCCGAACAGAACGATGCTGGTACGCGGGCAAAAGCTGGTCACGCTCAACCGCGGCGACGAATATGTACAGGTGTCGGGCATCGTGCGCGAGGCCGACATTGGCAGCGACAACCGAGTGCCATCGACGCGCATTGCCGATGCCCGGATCACCTACACTGGCAAAGGCGAAATGGCACGCGCGAGCCAGCAAGGCTGGTTGCAGCGATTTTTCAGCAAAGTGAGTCCGTTCTGATGCGCTGGTTACTGCTTCCGCTATTGCTGCTTGTGCCGACGCCTGCACGCCCCGACCGGATCAAGGATCTTGGCAGTTTTGCCGGGCTCCGCGCGAACCAGCTCACCGGTTATGGCGTCGTCGTCGGGCTGGCGGGCACCGGCGATGATAGCCTCGATTATTCGACGCAGGGTGTCAAAGGCGTCGTCAGCCGTTTCGGTCTGACGCTCCCGCCCGGTATCAACCCCAGCCTGAAAAATGCGGCCGCGGTAATTATTACCGCTGAGCTTCCCGCGTTTGCCAAGCCAGGCCAGCGCCTCGACATTACGGTGTCCGCACTCGGCAAGGCAAAATCGCTCAGGGGAGGCACGCTTGTCATGGTTCCGTTGCGCGGTGCCGATGGACAGATTTACGCAATGGCACAGGGCAATCTTGCGGTTGGCGGGCTCGGCGTCGATGCGGCCGACGGCTCGAAGCTGACCGTGAACGTGCCGAGCGCCGGCCGCATTCCCAGCGGTGCGACGATCGAACGCGAAGTCGCTTCGGGCTTTGCTGACAGCGCAGTCGTGACATTCAATCTCGCCGAGGCCGATCTGACGACGGCACAGCGGGTCGCGTCCGCCGTCAATCGCATGATGGGCAACGGCAAGGCACGCGCCATCGACGCCGTGTCGGTCGCGATCGAAGCGCCGCCGGGTGCCGAAAGCCGGTCGATGCTGATGTCGCTGATCGAAAACATCGACGTGAATCCCGCGGATGCGCCTGCGCGCGTCATCGTCAATGCGCGGACGGGCACAGTCGTCATCAACGGGGCCGTCCGCATTTCGCCTGCCGCAGTCAGCATCGGCAAGCTGACAGTGCGTGTCGACGAAAACCCGCGCATTTCGCAACCCGCGCCCTTTTCGAAAGGCGAAACTGCAATCGAGCCAAGTAGCGACATCGCCGTCGAACAAGCCCGTGCTCCCATGTTTAAGCTTAGCCCCGGCGCGTCGTTATCGGACATTGTGGCGGCGATAAATCGTATCGGTGCCTCGCCGGGTGATCTTGCGGAGATTTTGCAGGCGCTGAAGCAGGCAGGGGCAATGAAAGCGGAGCTGATCGTGCTATGATCATATCATCGAACATAACCGCGGCTGCGGCACCTGCCAATGCTGCGCTCAAGCAATCCGCAAAGCAATTCGAAGCGATTTTCCTGCGCCAGATGATTGCGTCGATGCGTGGCCCGTCGCTTGGCAACGACCTGTTCGGGTCCGATGCGGCGGACCAATTCCGCGACATGTCCGATGCGCGTCTGGCCGACAGCGTCGCCGGGCAGTTCGGCATTGCGCAGTTGCTCGAAAAGCAGCTCGTCAAATGAGCAGTGACCTTCTCAGTATCGGGGCTTCCGGGCTTCGGGCTTACCGCGCGTCGCTGGCCGTCACCGGGGACAATATCGCAAACGCACAAACTGCGGGTTATGCCCGCCGGTCGCTGCGCTTGTCCGAAGTGTCGATCACTGGCGCGTCGGACTTTCGTTATCGCGCACAGACACGCTTTGACGGAGTCGACATCAGCGCGACGTTGCGTGCGAGCGATACGTGGCGAACCGCCGATGCCCGTTTTGCCGCATCCGCGCATGGAAAAGCGCAAACCACCATGACGTGGATGACGGCGGCCGAAACCGGTCTGTCCGACGGCGAGACCGGAACCGGTGCATCGCTTTCGCGGATGTTTGCGAGCGCAAGCATGCTTGCTGCCGATCCACTGAGCCGTGCGCCGCGCGCTGCTTTCCTCGCCAGCATCGATGAAGCCGCATCGTCGATCCGCGGCAATGCGGCTGAGCTCGCGCGCGTTGCGACCGGGATTTCCGACGGAGCGCAAGCGTCGGTCGATAGTCTGAATGCCAACCTGCGGGCGCTTGCCGACATCAATCTTGCCATCCGCCGCCAACCGCCGGGCAGTACTGCCAATGCCGAGCTTGCCGACCAGCGTGACATCCTGATCGACAGCATTGCTGCGCAGACCGATGTTGCCGTTACCGTGGCCGCCGATGGCAGCGCGACGTTGACGCGCGCCGGGCAGGGGCTGGTCGCCGACGGCAAAGCAGCGACGCTGGCGCTTTCGGTCGCGCCTGACGGGCGCTTGTCGTTCACGCAGGATTTCGATGGCACGATTGCGCCGTTGACACCGGCGGGCGGGGCCCTCGGCGGCCTGACAACATCGGCCACCATCGTTGCCGATCGCCGCGCCGCACTCGACACCCTCGCCAGCGATCTCGCATCCGCGCTGAACAACTGGCATGCCAGCGGCCGAACACCGGGCAATGCGAGCGGCGCTACGCTGCTCGACGCATCGGGCGGGGCGTCTGCGCTGGCCGCGCTCGTCACCGATCCGATGCAAGTGGCAGCCGCGGACACGAGTGGCACGGCAAACGGCAATGCCCTCGCGCTCGCCGGTGTCCGCACGGCAAGTGGCGTCGAAAATCAGTGGGCGATACTTGTCTCTGCTCAGGCGCAAACGACGGCCTCGGCCCGCGCCGACACAGGGCGCACATCGGCACGCAAGGATACCGCCGATGCGGCGCGCGACGTCGTCGAAGGCGTCGACCTCGACCGTGAAGCTGCCGATCTGCTGCGTTTCCAGCAAGCCTATGAAGCGTCGGCCCGCGTCATCCAGATGGCCAAGGAAACCGTCGACACTATCTTGAGGATATTCTGATGACCGGCGTTCGTTTTCGCATCGATGCCGACATCGCACGACAGGGCCAGCTTGCCGCGCGAATCGCCCGCGGACAGGCCGACATTAGTTCGGGCAAACGTATTCAGGTGGCATCGGACGATCCCGCTGCTGCGGTGCGTGTCGCTCAATTGCGGCGCACGCAAACCAATGAGACCGCGTGGCGCACCAATGTCGATAATGGCATTTCGCTGGCGGCACGCGCCGACGCGACGCTTGGCAGTGTTGCAACACTGCTCGACCGGGCACGCGAACTGGCGACCAACGGCGCAAGCGAAACGCTGAGCGACAAGGACCGCGCGACGATTGCGCTCGAAATGCGGACGATTGCCGACGAGATGGACAGTCTGACGCGCGCAACCGATGCAACGGGGCAGCGCGTTTTTCCCGATGCACCTTTGCGCGTGCCGGTCGGTGACAGCCTGACACTTACTGCGACGACATCGCGCGCCGACGCATTCGACATCGCGGGGCGCGATATGGCGACGATCCTTCGCGATGCGGCCACGGGAATCACGACGAACACCGCGGGTCGTGCCGCCGCTCTGGCCGATGTCACTGCCGCGGTCGATCACGTTGCAACCGTGCGCGGTGAACAGGGCGCGCGCGCCGCACGTTTCGATGCGCTGCGGGACCGCCTGATCGATTCGAACACCGCGATTGCCGAGGAACGCAGCAGCATCGAGGATACCGACCTTGCCGCCACAATTGCGCGGGTCCAGGCCGATCAACTTGCACTCGATGCCGCGCAGGGGCTTTTTGCGCGGATTAACCGTCGCACGCTGTTCGACTTGCTGGGCTAAACTTCGTCGCAAATCAGTCGTTAATCCTTCCGAACCGCCCGCATCCGGGCACTTCGGGGGACCACCGACAACATGTTTCCAGCCATTGGCCTTGTCGTTCTCATTGTCATGGTGTTTGGCGGATTTGCCATTACCGGCGGCCATCTCGAGCCTGTGCTCCATGCCTTGCCGCACGAAATGCTCATCATCGGTGGTGCGGCCGTCGGCGCGCTCATCATCGGCAATTCAGGCGCGCAGTTGAAAGCGCTTGGCGGCGGACTCGTCAAAGTTTTCAAGGGACCGAGCTGGAAAAAGCAGGATTTCCTCGACACGATTTTCCTCGTGTCGAAGCTTATGAAAATGCTCCGCCTCGAAGGACCCGTCGCAGTCGAGCCGCACATCGAAGATCCGAAAGCATCGACGATCTTTGCCGACTATCCGCGCTTGCTGAAGGACAGCGCGCTGATTGCGCTGATCTGCGACACGTTGCGGCTGGTCGTCATTTCGTCGGGCACGCTCGATCCGCATGCGGTTGAGGACGTGATGGATCATGCCATCAAGACGCATCATCACGAAGCGATTGGCCCCGCCGACAATCTGCAGACATTGGCGGATGCGCTACCCGCACTTGGCATCGTCGCGGCGGTGCTCGGCGTCGTGAAAACGATGGGCTCGATCGATCAGCCGCCGGCGGTGCTCGGTGCGATGATCGGTTCGGCGCTGGTCGGCACATTCCTCGGCGTGTTGCTCGCCTATGGGATGGTCGGGCCGTTCGCGACCAAGGCGAAATCGATCATCGAAAGCGACGCCGCGATTTATGACGTCGTAAAGCAAATCATCGTGGCAACGCTCCACGGTCATCCGCAACCGCTGGTCATCGAAGCGGCGCGCGCCGGTCTGGCGCACTCGGTTCAGCCCAGTTTCTCCGAAGTGTTCGACGGAATGCGAGGTAAATAATGGCTTCCAAGGGGAAAAACGAGCCACCACCGCGGCCGATCATCATCAAGAAGATCGTCGACGGCGGCCATGCCGGCCACC
>JANLWD010000202.1:0-7185 GCA_031364345.1 Sphingomonas sp. | reverse complement strand
GATTTACTACTTTGGCTTGCAGCAAAGGCCGTCGTAGAGCACGCGACCGACTCAGCAGGATAAGATAATGGCCACCGCGATTCAGGAAACGCCGTTGCGTGATAATGCGGCACCCGACCCGGAAAATATCGTTGTGCGCTTTGCCGGTGACTCCGGCGACGGGATGCAACTGACCGGCGGGCAGTTCATGCTGTCGTCGGCGCTGGCAGGGAACGACTTTGCCACTTTTCCCGATTTCCCAGCCGAAATTCGTGCGCCGCAGGGCACGTTGTTCGGCGTATCGGCATTCCAGATCAATTTCGGATCGTCGTCGATCGAAACCGCGGGTGATGCGCCTGATGTTCTCGTTGCAATGACTCCTGCTGCATTGAAAACGACCGTCGAGGATCTGAAGCCGGGCGGGTTGATCATTGCCGATGAGGGTGAATTCGGGACGCGGAATCTGGCAAAGGCCGGTTATGACGTGTCCCCGCTCGGCGATGGGTCGCTTGCCAAGTGGCAACTGATGGCATTCAACATTTCGCAACTGACACTCGATGCCGTCAAACCCTTTGGTCTGGGCAATAAGGAAGCGCTGCGCTGCAAGAATATGTGGACGCTGGGGCTCGCGCTCTGGATGTTCGGGAGGAAACGCGCGCCGATTGTCGATTGGTTGAATGCTAAGTTTGCCAAGAACCCCGTGCTGGCCGAAGCCAACATAGCTGCGCTCAATGCCGGTCATGCATACGGTGAAACCGCGGAGCTGGGGGCTTCGGTCAGGCAGCACGCAGTTGCGCCCGCCGAAGTCGAGCCGGGGTTGTATCGCACCGTCACAGGCGCGGAAGCACTGTCGCTCGGGCTGGTCGCGGGGGCAAAGCTCGCCAATCTCAAGATGTTTTTCGGCGGGTATCCGATTACGCCGGCGTCGGCGATTTTGCATCATCTGGCGCGGCTGAAGGAATTCGGCGTCACGACGTTTCAGGCGGAGGACGAGATTGCCGCGATTGGGGCCGCCATCGGCGCTTCCTATGCGGGGCAGCTGGGCGTTACGTCGTCATCGGGGCCGGGCATCGCGCTGAAAGGCGAGTTCATGGGGCTTGCGATCATGACCGAATTGCCGCTCGTAATCGTCAATTCGCAGCGCGGCGGGCCGTCGACTGGTTTGCCGACCAAGACCGAGCAATCGGACCTGTATCAGGCGATCTATGGCCGCAATGGCGACGCGCCGATGCCAATTATCGCCGCGCGTTCGCCCGCCGATTGTTTCGATTGCGCGATCGAAGCGGTGCGGATTGCGGTGCAGTTCATGACGCCAGTGATGCTGTTGACCGACGGCTATATCGCCAATGCCGCCGAGCCGTGGAAAGTGCCGCACCGCGACGAGTTCGGCGCGTTCCCGGTCGAGTTCATGGAAGATGCACCGGCGGACGGGTTCAAACCCTATGCCCGCGACAAAAAGGGCGCGCGGCCGTGGGTCAAGCCGGGGACGCCGGGCCTGCTCCACCGGATCGGCGGGATCGAAAAGCAGGTCGATACTGGCCACATCAATTATGAAGCCGCGAACCATCAGGCGATGACTGACCTGCGCAAGGGCAAGGTCGACGGGGTCGCGGACCATATCCCCGATCAGGCGGTCGAGCTGGGCACGACGACGGGCAAGCTGGTCGTCGTCGGCTGGGGATCGACGTTCGGTCCGATCCTGCAAGCGGTGCGCCGCGCGCGGAACAAGGGGCTGGATGTGAGCCATGTGCATATCCGGCACATCTGGCCATTGCCGAAAAACCTCGGCGATCTGCTGCGCGGCTATGACAAGATTTTGGTGCCCGAAATGAATACAGGGCAGCTGAAGACCGTGCTGCGCGATCAATATCTGGTCGATGCCAAGCCGCTGAACAAGGTGAGCGGGCAGCCGTTCAGGATTGCCGAGATTGAGGCGACGATTGAGGAAGCGCTGGCCAGCCATGCGAGCTAAAGCACGAGGCAACCAAGGCAATTGGTTTGCTGAGGTTTCGGCTCCGGGTTTGCCTGAGGTTCACGGCAAGTCGCTTCCGTGCATTTGGGACTATTGGTACGATGGCAAAGGCAAATATAGCGACGATGGCTATGCCCCCACAAAAGCGAAAACCCAAAACGTGGTCGAAGCGCTTAAAAGCGGAAAGCTGGCGATTATGCGCAAGCGAAAGCTGGGGGATGATCCTGACGAATGGAGCGCGGATGGCTATATCGCCATCTTCGAAGTTGCGAATGTTGAGTGCAACGATGCGTTGACCTTTGATGTGGTCCGACGCGTCTGTAATTTGGATTAAGTTTATGAACGATATGACCCCTATTCGCCTGACGACGCCCAAGGATTGGGAGACTGATCAGGAAGTGCGCTGGTGCCCCGGCTGCGGCGATTATGCGATCTTGAAAGCTGTGCAGCGGACGATGCCCGAGCTGGGGGCGCGGCCCGAAAATACGGTGTTTGTCAGCGGGATCGGCTGCTCGTCGCGTTTTCCTTATTATATGGAAACATACGGGTTTCATACGATCCACGGCCGCGCGCCGGCGGTGGCGACGGGCGTGAAGCTGGCCAATCCCGAGCTCGACGTGTGGATCATCACCGGCGATGGCGATGCGCTGTCGATTGGCGGCAACCACACGATGCACTTGCTGCGGCGCAATCTGAATTGCCAGTTCCTGCTGTTCAACAACGAGATTTATGGCCTGACCAAGGGGCAATATTCGCCGACATCGCGCGAAGGGACCAAGTCGCCGTCAACGCCGTTCGGATCAGTGGATCGTCCGGCGCGGCCTTGCGCGTTTGCATTGGGCGCAGGCGCTCGGTTCGTGGCGCGTGGGATCGACATTCACAAGAAATTGCCCGAAGTCTTGAAGGCCGCCTACCGTCATAATGGCGCGGCGTTTGTCGAGATTTTCCAGAACTGCATTGTCTATAATGCCGATGTGTTTGGCGAATTTGCCGACAAGCAGAACGCCGACGATCATCAGCTCTGGGTCGAGCATGGCGCGCCGATGCTGTTTTCAAAGGGCAGCAAGGGGATAGCGCTTGATGTGCAGACGCTGAACCTTAAAGTCGTCGATGTGGTTGACGGAGACTGGGCGGCAGCAGGCGTGATCGTGCACGACATCACAAACCGCGCGGTGGCCCACATGCTTGTGGAAATGGTGTTCGGGCCGTTTCCGATGGCGCTGGGCGTGCTCTATGACGATCCGCGACCGACGTTCGATCAGACGTTGCTTGCAGCGGACGAGGCGACGGCCGACGGAAAATCCGCCGACTTGCAGGCGCTGATGGAGCGTGCGCAAACATGGCATGTTGATAAGGATCATCATGTGATCTAGCCGAGGGCCATGTCATCGCCCTCGATCCTGTGGTTTCGCCAAGACCTTCGCCTGTCCGACAATGCTGCGCTGAATGCGGCCGCTTCAACCGGCCCGATTGCTGCCATCTATGTGTTCGACGATCATGCGGGCGCGGCGCAGCATTGGTGGCTGCATCATAGTCTGACGGCGCTGGCGGATAGCCTCGCACAACGCGGTGTGCCGCTGATCCTTCGGCGAGGCGATGCCGTTGCTCAACTGAAAGCGGTTATGGCGGAAACCGGCGCGACGCGAGTTCATGCAAACCGCGCCTACGAACCTTGGTGGAAAGCGGCTGACACCGCGCTGGGGGATGCGCTGACACTGCATCATGGCAATTACCTGGTGCATCCGCCGACGGTGCTCACCGGGAGCGGCGGGCGATACAAGATTTTCACGCCCTACTGGCGCGCGATTCTCGGCCGGATGCCGCCGCCTCTGCCGGTCAAGCCACCCGAGAAAATCGATGGTATTGCGGCAAAAACCGATCAGCTGTCGGATTGGAAGCTGCTCCCGACCAATCCCGACTGGTCGACAGGGTTCGACGTCTGGACGCCGGGCGAGGCTGGAGCGACGTCGTCGCTGAAAACATGGCTCGACCATGTGGACGATTATGACCGCGCACGGAATATGCCGTCCGAAATCGGCACGTCGCGCCTTTCCCCGCATTTGCATTTCGGCGAAATTTCGCCGGCGACCGTGTGGCATCATGTTTCGAAGCGGGTTGGTGAAAAGGGTGAGCCCTACCTCCGCGAAATCGGCTGGCGCGATTATGCGGCAAATACGATCGACCAGTTTCCCGATTATGAAACGGCCAATGCAAGGGCCGATTTTGACCGGCTGGCGTGGCGCGACGACGAAAATGATTTCCGTGCTTGGGCAAAGGGCCGGACTGGTTACCCGATCGTCGATGCCGGAATGCGCGAACTGTACGCGACCGGGTGGATGCACAACCGGGTGCGGATGATTACGGCGTCGTTTCTGATCAAGCATTTGCTGATCGACTGGCGTCGCGGCGAGCAGTGGTTTCAGGAAACATTGCTTGATTACGACGCGGCGTCGAACGCGGTGAACTGGCAATGGACCGCAGGCACGGGCGTCGATTCAAACATGTTCGTTCGGATCATGGCGCCTTTGTCACAGTCGGAAAAATTCGATGCCGGGGCCTATATACGCAAGTGGGTGCCCGAGCTCGCGAACATCCCGGAGCCGTGGATTCATGATCCCCATGCGACAGGTCACGCCCCTGCAAATTATGCCAAGATGTTGATCGGCCATCGTGAAGGACGTGAGCGAGCGCTGGCAGCCTATGCCGCGATGAAGAATTAGCGCCGTCGATGAACGCGCCATTACCGCCCGCAACATGGTTGCAACGTCGCATCGGGGCATTGTTTCACCGCGTCGTCGACCGGATCGATGCTGGACTTGCGGTCGGACAAATCGATGTATTCCTGCCCGATGGCGGATTTCGCGTTCTTGGTGGGCGCGGTGATGGCCCGACATGCACCGTGGTTGTCCGGCGGTGGCGCGCATTCGTCCGACTGGCTCGCGCGGGATCGGTCGGCTGGTATGAAGCGTGGGTTGCTGGCGACTGGACCAGCCCCGACGTCGTGACGATGTTCGAATTATTCGCGCGCAATCGTGCGACGTTGAAACAGACTGCGCGCGCGAAGGGCCTTTCGCGGCTGACCAAACGCGTGCGTCATGCGCTCAATCGCAACAACCGGACCGGCGCCCGGCGAAACATCGTTGCGCATTATGATCTGGGCAATGATTTTTATGCCGCATGGCTCGATCCGACGATGAGTTACTCGAGTGCGATGTTTACGACCGGTGATACACTGGAGATCGCACAGCGGCGCAAGCAGTCGGCAATCCTCGACCGGCTCGGATTAGCGCCGGGAATGTCGATGCTCGAAATCGGATGCGGCTGGGGCAGCTTGTCACAGGCGGCACAGTCGCTCGGCGCCAGTGTTACTGCGATCAGCCTGTCGCCGAGCCAGCTCGATTATGCGCGGGCACGCTACGCCGGAGTCGATTTTCGGTTGTGCGATTATCGTGACGTCGGCGGGCAATATGACGCCATCGCAAGTGTCGAGATGGTCGAAGCTGTTGGCGAGCGATACTGGCCCGATTATCTCGACACCCTCTATTGCCGCCTGAATCCCGGGGGTCGGGCCGCGATCCAGCTCATCAGTATCCCCGACGATATGTACCCGGCCTATCGGCAAGGTGTCGATTTCATCCAGACTTATATTTTTCCGGGTGGGATGTTGCTTTCGGAAAGCCATTTTCGGGCGCTTGCCGAAGCTCGCGGGCTGATCTGGACTGATGAATACAGATTTGGAATGGACTATGCCGAGACCGTGAAAATCTGGCGTGCCAATTTCGAAGCAGCGGTCTTGCCGCGAGGTGTCGACGATCGTTTCAAGAATCTGTGGCGATATTATCTGATGTACTGCGAAGGCGGGTTTCGCAGCGGCGGGATCGATGTGGTGCAAATCACGTTGGTCAAGCCGCTGTGACGGTGCGGTCGCTGACTCTCGCTTTGTTATTCGCGCTTTCGGGCTGCGATGCCGTGAAGCTCTATACCAATTTGCCGAAGGATGAGAATGTGCTGTTTTGGACACAGGATCAGCGCGATGCTGCGTTTCGTCAGATGGAAAAACTCGCACCGCTGAATGCTGTCGAGGCTGGTAACGATGTTCACGCGTTCGGCAAAGGTGCACCGCTAAAACTCGACGTTGATCTCGATGCCTATATGGCGCGGCAGCGGACGGCCGGGCTCATTATCGTTCAGGACAACAAGATACGGCTCGAACGCTATGGTCTGGGCTATGACAATGCCGGGCGGTGGACCAGTTTTTCGGTCGCAAAATCGCTGACGTCGACGCTAGTCGGCGCCGCTGTTCGTGACGGCTTTATCAACAGCCTCGACGATAAAGTGACCACTTATATGCGCGACTTGAAAGGGTCGGCATATGATGATGTCACCGTTCGACAGTTGCTGATGATGACGTCGGGTGTCCGCTGGAACGAAGACTATACCGATCCGAAGTCCGACGTCGCTCTGTTCAGCAAGCAAAAGCCGGAGGCAGGCGTCGACATTACAGTCAGTTACATGCGCAAGTTGCCGCGAGAAGCGCCCGCCGGTACGAAATGGGTGTATAAAACCGGTGAGACAAATCTGATCGGCGTCCTGGTCTCGAGCGCTACCGGCAAGACGTTGTCGGCTTATCTTTCCGAAAAAATCTGGAAACCATATGGCATGGCGCAGGATGCAGTGTGGATCACCGGCGCGACGGGTCATGAAATCAGCGGATGTTGCCTATCGGCATCACTGCAAGATTATGCCCGGTTCGGGCAATTCATTCTGGATGGTGGAATTGCAGGCGGACAACGGGTCGTTCCTGACGGCTGGCTAGATGCCGCGACAATCAAACAGGCCGACATTGCAAAGCCCGGACGGGGTTATGGTTATCAATGGTGGACCAACGACGATGGCAGCTTTGCCGCGCAAGGCATTTTCGGACAGGGGATTTTCATCGATCCCAAACGCCGCCTCGTCATTGCGACGAATGGCAATTGGGCCGCGGCCACAGACGAAGCCGGCGTCGGGATCGATCGCGAGCGTTTTTACAAAGCAGTGCAGGCTGCTCTCGATCAGGAATAGCGCTCGACAATCTTCTCAAACACGGCTGCGTTGAGGAGATTGGCAAAGGCACATCCGACCATACCGTTATGGTTCCAAATCACTTCCGCCTGAAGCCCGGCAAGTCCGGGCAACGTGAGCCAGCACAAAGCGCCTGGACGCATTCGTGACAATGCCTCGCAAGAAAATCC
>JANLWD010000181.1:0-7096 GCA_031364345.1 Sphingomonas sp. | reverse complement strand
CATCGAATGGATCGACGTCGACCTGCCCGCGCCGGGGCCGGGTGAAGTGCGCTTCCGGTCGACTGCGGTCGGACTGAATTTCATCGATACCTATCATCGGCGCGGGATTTACCCGGTGCCGTTGCCAAGCGGTCTCGGGCTTGAAGCGGCCGGTGTCGTCGATGCAGTCGGCGCGGGCGTCGACTTTGCCGTTGGTGACCGGGTGGCGGGTTTCGGTCCGGCGCTGAATGCCTATGCCACCGAACGCAATGTCGCGGCGGCATCGCTGTTTGCGATTCCCGATGATATCTCGGACGAAACTGCGGCAGCAGGCTTGCTTAAAGGATGCACGACCGAATTTCTTGTCGAACGGTGTGCAAAGGTTCAGCCGGGGATGGCCGTGCTCGTTCACGCCGCCGCCGGAGGCGTGGGATTGTTGCTGGTGCAATGGCTCAAACATATCGGTGCGACAGTCATCGGGACCGTATCGACACCCGAAAAAGCGGCCGCAGCGACGGCAGCGGGTGCCGACCACATCATTCTTTACACGCATGACGCCGTTGCTATGCGCGTTCGCGAGCTGACTGGCGGCGCAGGCGTGCGCGTCGTGTTCGACGGTGTCGGCATGGCGACATGGGAAGCGTCGCTCGATTCGACGGGGCGTCGCGGACTGATCGTCAATTACGGCAATGCCGATGCGCCGGTCGGTGGCGTCAATCTCGGCATTCTCGCGCAAAAAGGGTCGCTGTATAATACACGGCCGACGCTGTTCGATTATTACGCCACGCCCGAAGAACGAGCCGCGGGAAGCGACTATGTCTTTGACATGTTCCGCACCGGTGTCCTGAAACTGACGATCGGCCAGACTTATGCGCTCGAGGATGCGGCACAGGCGCACCGCGATCTCGAAGGACGGCGGACGACGGGATCGACAGTGCTTGTTATATAGAGGCACGGCTGTTGCCTCAACGGCCCGTCGCGTCATGTGCTCGAGCCATCGGCAAGAGACCACCCGGTGGGTTCTGTTCATCTGCCAGAAAGGTTAATGCGAACAGGCAGAAAACGGAGGGGCTCTTAAAAGGAGCAACTCATGCGTTCGACGTCCAAAAAATCAGCCTTATTTTTTCTGCTGGCAGTGCCCGGCACAGTCAGCCTCGCCGCGCCGCAACAGGATGTGCGCGACCCCAATATCACGGTTACGGGCGCGCGCCCGCCCGAAGCGCCACCGATGACCAAGGGACCCGAGGTCAAGGGCATTATTTCGGCGCGTAACGGCGACAAGATGAAAGTGACGACCGCCGATGGCTCAAGCATGATCATCGCCGTCAACGATGCCACCCGGATCAAGAACGGGAGCTTGTTCGGTGGGCGCAACAAGCTGACCGCGGCCTCGCTGCTCAATGGATTGCCGGTTACTGTCAAGACGATGCAATCGGGCGACATGCTGGTCGCAAGTCAGATCAGCTTGCGCAACAACGATCTGAAGACCGCAACGATGATCCGCAATGGGACCGCGCAGCAATTCGACGAGCAGACCGCCGCGACCCAGGCGCTGCGCGGGCGCATGGGCGACATCGACAAATATAATATCAAGAACACAATGAACGTGAACTTTGCGTCGGGACAGTCGACGCTCTCCGCTCAGGCCAAAGCCGAACTTTGCAATACTGCAACGGCCGCAGAAGCGACCGAAAATGCAATGATGCTCGTCGTCGGCTATACCGATTCGGTCGGCAGCGAAGACAATAACCAGGCGTTGAGTGAAAAACGCGCCAGCCGTGTCATCAATTATCTGCAACAGGCCTGCCGGTGGAAACCCTATCGCATGCTGACACCGACCGGAATGGCCGAAGCAGATCCCTTGACCAGCAATGACACGCCGCAGGGCAAAGCCCAGAATCGCCGCGTCTCGGTCAATATCCTCGTGAGCAAAAGCGTCGACGGTTTGTAACCGACATGCTCATTCGCTTCTGAGCGCTTCGATCGGTGACAGCCGCGACGCGCGGACCGCGGGGTAGCTCCCGAATGCGAGGCCAATGAATGCGCTGAACAGCATCGATCCGATCGCCGTGCCGATTCCGATCGGTGCGGGGAAATCGGCGAGATTTTGAAACACCTGCGCAAGGATGATCGCGAGCACTAGCCCGGTCGCACCGCCGATGAGGCAGAGCACCGCTGCTTCGACAAGAAACTGGTTGCGGATGTCGCTGCGTTTTGCGCCCAGTGCCATCCGCAGTCCGATTTCGCGCGTGCGTTCGGTCACGCTGACGAGCATGATGTTCATGATGCCGATGCCACCGACGAGCAGGCTGATCGAGGCGATCGCAACCAGAACGCCCTGAAAGACGCTGGTGACCAGTCCCGACTGTTTCATGAATTCTTCCGTCGTGTTGACGGTAAACGGGCTGATCTCGCCCTTTGGCACATTGTTGCGGGCACGCAGGACGCGGACCATAGTTTTCTTGGCCGCAGGCAAATCGACCCCATCGTCGAAGCCGACGAAGAGAACATGGAGGTCGTCGGGGCCCTGGACCGTCGTCGTTGCAAAGCGTTGCCGTGCGGTGCTGATCGGGACCAGAGTCAGATCGTCATTGTCGTTGCCGAATGTGCTGCCTTTGCTCTGCAGTAGGCCGATCACGGTAAACGGCACCCGCGACACGCGGATCGTCTGGCCCAGCGGATCGAAATTGCCGAACAGCTTGGTCGCGACGCTGGGGCCGAGGACGACGACACGCGCGGCCGTGCGAACATCCGCCTCGCTGATGAAACGGCCCGCATCGATTTCGGTATTGCCGACGCGGCCATAATCGGGCGTGATGCCGATGGCAGTCGTTGTCGCGTTGCGCCCCTGAATAACAAGCTGAACGGTCGAACGCAGTTGCGGTGCGATGCCGCTGACGCCGGGCACGAGGCGCTGGATCGCGTCGGCATCACGCTGAGTCAGCCGGCCGCGGTCGACCACGCGGCGCCCCCCGCGATTTTCGGGCTGCGGGAAAACGATCGCCATGTTCGACCCCAGCTGATTGATCGAGTCCATGACGCTTGCCTTGGCACCGTCGCCAACCGCGACAGCAAGAATGACCGCAAGGACACCGATCATGACGCCAAGCGTGGTCAGGATCGACCGCATCAAATTGGTGCGCAGCGCCGTCAGCGCGATCGCGATGTTGATGCCCCATCCGGCAATCGTGCGTTGCAGGTTCATGACATTGCGCGCCGCCGGTTGGCAACGGGTGCGTCTTCGATGACTTTGCCGTCGCGAAACAGGATTCGCCGCGCGGCATATTCGGCGACGTCGGCTTCGTGTGTCACCACGATCACAGTGATGCCGTCATCGTTCAGCCGCTGAAATATGCCCATGATGTCGTTCGACGTGACCGTGTCGAGCGCGCCGGTCGGTTCGTCGGCAAGCAGCATCAGCGGTTCGGTGACGAGAGCGCGGGCGATGGCGACGCGCTGCTGCTGTCCGCCCGACAGCTTTGCCGGCGTGTGCGTCATGCGGTCGGAAAGGCCCATCGCATCCAATGTCCTGGCGGCGCGCGCGCGGCGTTCAGTACCGTTCAGGCCGGCATAGACAAGCGGCGTTGCGACATTGTCGAGTGCGGTCGTGCGCGCAAGAAGATTGAATTGCTGGAAAACGAAACCGATCTTCTTGTTGCGAATGTCGGCGAGTTCGTCGCTGGTCAGGTCCGAAATGTCGATACCGTCGATGCGCAGTGCGCCCGACGTCGGGACATCCAATGCACCGATCATGTTCATGAATGTCGATTTGCCCGAGCCGCTGGCGCCCATGATCGCCACGAATTCGCCGCGTCCGATGCTCAGCGTGACGCCCGCAACCGCATGCACCGTCTCGCCGCCAAGGACATAATCCTTAACGAGATTTTCGGTTTCGAGAAGCGGCGGCTCATTCTTCGGTGGCATTGTCGCTCTCATCGCCGGCGGCTTCGTCGGCCGGTTTCTTGACTGTCGACCGGCTGCGCACGATCACTTTGTCACCGGGGACAAGGCCTTTTGTGATTTCGACATAATCCTCGCCCTGCAGGCCGAGAGTCACGATGCGGCGGACAGGTTTGAACGGGTCGGCGCCGACGACGAAAACCATCGGGGTTGCGGCGGGCGGTGCCTTGTCCTTGGGCAGGTCCTTGGTTCGCGGACGAAACCGCAGTGCCGTGGTCGCAACGCGCGTCACATTCACTTTCTGTCCGGTGATGATTTCGACGTTTGCGGTCATGCCGGGGAGCAGCTTGCCATCCTTGTTATCGACATCGAGGATGACGAGGTAGCTGACGACATTTTGCGTTTCGGTCGCACTTTTGCGGATTTGGCGCACAGTCGCGGCGAAAGTTTCTCCGGGGTAGCTGTCGACGGTAAAGCGCACTGCCTGTCCCTCGCGAACTTGGCCGATGTCGGCTTCGTCGACCGAAGCCTCGACTTGCATGCGCGTCGTGTCGGCAGCGATTTCGAACAGATTGGGTGTCTGGAAACTCGCGGCTACGGTGGTGCCGGGTTCGACAAGTTTATTGATGACAACACCGCTGGCCGGCGCAACGATTGTCGTCCGGCTCAGGTCAAGCAGTGCCGACGACAATTCGGCATTCGCTTGCGAGATTTGCGCGCGCGCACTGGCGGCTTGTGCAGCGGTCGTGCGGATGTTGGCGCGCGCCGCCGACAGGACGCTGCTTGCGCCGTCGAGCGCGGATTTTGACAGGAAGCCGCGTTCGGCGAGTTGTGCGCGGCGGCTGAATTCACGTTCCTGAATGCCGATTTCGCTTTGTGCGCGCGCGCCCGATGCTTCTGCAAGCGCCAGCGACGCTTGCGCCGATGCAACTTGCGCGCGCGCTTGCTGGACACGCGCATTGACTCGCGTCGGATCGATTTCGGCAAGCACTTGCCCGGCTGTCACGGGTGAATTGAAATCGACGAACACGCGCGTGATCTGTCCCGATACTTCGGCGCCGACCTTGATCGTATTGAGCGCGCGCAGCTTGCCCGATGCCGTAACACGGCGGATGACATCGCCGCGATCGACCGACGCCGACACATATTCGTAAGTGCGCGGGGTGGGGCGAAGCGCGAAATACAAGATCGCCAAAACCACAAGGCCGATCGCAACCGACCATTTCGGATGCGCCTTCACCCAATCCCGAACTCGACCCAGCATCTTGTCGCCTTAAATTTTGTCCGCGTGTCTTAGCGGAGTAGAACAGTGCGCGCTAGCGGGAGATTTCGATGAGCTCGAGCAATTCGCCAGCGGGCCCGCGCACTGTCGCCGAGCGGCGACCGGCATAGATCGCACCGTCACGGACGACAGGCGGCATGATCCAGTCGAGACGCAGCGCATCGAAATCGTCGACGGCGAGCGTTACGATGGCATTGCCAGCCGGCAAAGCACCAGCGGGACCGGGCCGGACCGTGGCAGCCGCGGGATAGCCATCGACTTCGATAATCGGCAGGCGTCCTTTTTGCACCATCGTGATCGTCGACTGGTGACCGTCGGGCAAAGCGAACGCCTTGTTTATCATCGTATATTCGATCGTGTAGCTGCCGCCGATATCGAGATTTATCCGGTCGCGGTACCAGTCGAGCGCGGCGGGCCGATCCGCACAGGCGAGGATCACGATAAAGATGTGATCGACTGGCGATGCCGCCTTGGGCAGGTCCGACGACGGCGTATTCTGGCGAACTTCGTTGAGATAGATCATTTCGCGTCCGCGCCCGGTCATCTGCATCGCGACGAAATAGGGAAGGCCCTCGATTTCCTTTGGCGTCCCGACAATGTCGAAACCCGAACCCGCAAGCTTGGCTGGCCAGCCGTAAGCGTCCTGCACCGTGATTTCGAATGCTGCCCAGCCATAGGTGCGCGTGGGGTGGAAATCGGCTGGCGTGGCCTGTTCGACAAGGCGCAGGAAACAGGGTGCGCCGCTGATCGGTCCAAGCGTCGCAAACCGCGCGCCGGTGCTGGCGGGCGTGGCCCAGCCAGCGGTGAGATCGGCCGACAGCGCGCCTTGTTCGACGAGTTGCAGGCCGAGCCGGTCGCGATAATCGGCGAGGGCGAGATCGAGATCGGGCGTCGTGATCGTGCCGCCGAGAATCTGGCCGTGGATCATGTGAAATCGGGCTTTCGCTTGTTCAGAAATGCGTCCACGCCTTCGCGGAAATCGGGGCCCGCAAAAGCCGATGAAAATTGTGCAAGTGTCGCTTCGTCGTCGGCGACTTGCCCGTCGAGAATGCGCCGGATCATTGACTTGGTCGCGCGCTGGCTGTGCCCCGAAACGCTCGTCATGGCTTCGATCATCGCATCGGCATTGTCGGCGATGACATCGACCAGACCGATACGATATGCCTCAGCCGCGTCGATCAGGGTGCCGGTGAACAGGATGCGCTTTGCCGCCGCCGGCCCGACCAGATCGACCAGCAATTTGGTATCATGGAGCGGATAGACAAGACCGAGCTTTGCCGGCGTAATCCCGAAACGCGACCGCGGCGATGCCACGCGCAAATCACATGCGATCGCCAGGCCGCAGCCGCCACCGACGCAATCGCCGTCGATCAGCGCGATCGTCGGCTTTGCGGCGCGAGTAAGGTCATGTTGCGCGCGGTTGATCGCGGCCTGATTAACCGACAGCCAATCGCGATCAGCGGCATTGCGGGACATCTCGCCGATGTCCGCACCGGCACAAAATACACCGGGCTCGGCGGAACGCAGCACCAGAACACGCACGTGGTCGTCGGTCATCGCTTGTGCGATCAGCCCCGGGATGGCGTCCCACATCGCCTGGTCGACTGCATTGTGCTTTGCCGCGCGGTCGATGATCAGGTGGGCGACCGCGCCGACGATTTCGAGCCGGATCGTCACAGCACGACTTTGGCGATGTCGTGACGCGTGGCGAACCAGACACCGTCATGACCGCGGACATGACGAAGAAACGCGTCGAGCGCCCAGATGCGCCCGGGCCGCCCGATGATGCGGAGGTGAAGGCCGAGCGACATCATCTTCGGGTTCCCCGCTACCCCTTCGGCATAGGTCCAGTCGAAGCACGCCTTTGCATAATCGAGCCAGCCGGCAGGCGTGTAGGCCGGGTCGGTCCACATTTTCATGTCGTTGGTGTCGAGT
>JANLWD010000171.1:0-3673 GCA_031364345.1 Sphingomonas sp. | reverse complement strand
CGCGCAGTCTTTATAAGTGCCCGGCGCGACGACGACAGTTCCCTCGCCCTTGCCGACCGCATTGAAGGCGTCGTCGAGGCGGCCAAACCGCTGTCCGGTTTCCTCGACCACGAAAGCGCCCTGCGACTGCGCGACAGCGGGGCTGGTCAGGACGGCCAATGACAGGGCAAAACACTTGTACACCAGCGCACCCGTAACAGGCGCGCGGCAATCAATCCAGATTAGGCCTGAGCCAGCGGCGTGCCGTTTCGGGATCGACGCCGCGCCGTTTGGTATAATCGGCAAGCTGATCCTCGCCGATGCGCGCCACCCCGAAATATTCGGCTTGCGGGTGCCCGAAGTAAAAGCCCGAGACCGCCGCGGTCGGCAGCATCGCAAATGATTCGGTCAGCGAGAGGCCCGTATTGGCAGGCGCATCGAGCATATCGAACAGCATGGGTTTGAGGCTGTGGTCGGGACAGGCCGGATAGCCCGGTGCAGGGCGGATGCCGCGATATTCTTCCTTGATGAGCGCATCGGTCGTCAGTTGCTCGCCCGGCGCATATCCCCACAGCGTCTGGCGGACATGCTGATGCAGGCGTTCGGCGAACGCTTCGGCAAACCGGTCGGCGAGCGCTTTTAGCAAAATATCGGAATAATCGTCCTTGTCGGCCTGAAAGCGCGCGAGGTGCGGCTCGATCCCGTGAATGCCGACCGCAAATCCGCCGATCCAGTCGCCGTCATGGTCGACGAAATCGGCAAGGCACATCGAGGCACGCCCTTCGCGCTTGGCAATCTGCTGGCGAAGGAAGGGGAGGCGGATATGCTCGAAATCTTCTCCCTCTCCCTCAGGGGGGAGGCGACTCGCGGTAGCGAGCGGGTGGGGGTCTTCCGAAGCTCGAGATTGAGAAACCCTCCCCCGCTCGCCTGTGGGCGAGTCGCCCCTCCCCTGAGGGAGGGGGTTGAGGGGGGCGTGAACCAAAACATCGTCACCGTCGCGCCGACACGGCCACAGCCCGGCGACGCCGCGCGCGGTCAGCCATTTTTCCGCAATGATCCGCTTCAGCATCGCTTGCGCATCGGCCCACAGATTTTGTGCGGCGTCGCCAACGACTTCGTCAGTCAGGATCGCAGGGAAATTGCCATGCAGTTCCCAGGCGCGGAAAAACGGCGTCCAGTCGATGACATCGGCGAGATCGGCGAGGTCCCACGCATCGAACACGTGCAGTCCGGGCAATTCGGGCGGCGGTGGTTTCAGATGCATGTCGGCAACGAACGCATTGGCGCGTGCATCCTCGATCACGATTAGTGCATTCTGACCTTTGCTCGCGCGCACTTCGCGGACATGCGCATAATCATCGGCAAAGGTTTTTACATAAGCATCGCGCCCGGTGTCGCTGACGAGTGCGGTTGCGACACCCACCGCGCGGCTCGCATCAAGGACGTGAATGACCGGCCCGTCATAAGCTTCGTCGATGCGCAGTGCTGTGTGCACTTTCGAGGTCGTCGCGCCACCGATCAGAAGCGGCATGCTCATGCCCGCACGCTGCATTTCCTCGGCAACGGTCACCATTTCGTCGAGGCTCGGCGTGATCAGTCCTGACAGCCCGATGATGTCGGCATCATTCTCGTTCGCGGCTTCGATGATTTTGGTCCACGGCACCATCACGCCCAGATCGATGACTTCATAGCCGTTGCACTGAAGCACGACGCCGACGATGTTCTTGCCGATGTCATGCACGTCGCCCTTGACGGTGGCCATGATGATCTTGCCCTTGGCGCGCGCGCCGGGCTCCTTCGCCGCTTCGATGAACGGGATCAGATGCGCGACCGCCTTTTTCATGACACGCGCCGATTTGACGACTTGCGGCAGGAACATTTTGCCGCTGCCGAACAAGTCGCCGACGACGTTCATGCCGTCCATCAATGGCCCTTCGATGACTTCGATCGGGCGCGGGAAAAGCTGGCGGCATTCTTCGGTGTCATCGACCACGAACGCGTCGATGCCTTTGACCAGCGCATGTTCGAGGCGCTTGGTGACGTGCCAGCCGCGCCATTCCTCGGCAGCCTTTTCGGTTGCGGCGTCGGTCCCCCGGAATTTCTCTGCCAGCGTGACGAGGCGTTCGGTCGGCGTTTCATTGTCGTTTTGCGCCGGACGATTGAGAATGACATCCTCGCACGCATCGCGCAGCACCGGGTCGATCGCATCATAAATATCGAGCTGTCCGGCATTGACGATCGCCATATCGAGACCCGCCGGGATCGCATGATAGAGAAACACCGAATGCATCGCGCGCCGCACGGGCTCGTTGCCGCGGAATGAGAACGAGAGGTTCGAAAGCCCGCCCGAAAAATGGACATGCGGGCAGCGCCGCTTGATCTCGCGCACGCCTTCAATGAAGTCGACGGCGTAATTGTTATGCTCCTCGATCCCGGTCGCGACTGCGAATATGTTCGGATCGAAGATTATGTCCTCGGGCGGAAAGCCGATGCCGGTCAGCAATTTATAGGCGCGCTCGCAAATCTCGACTTTGCGGTCGAGCGTATCGGCCTGTCCCTTTTCGTCGAATGCCATGACGACGACCGATGCGCCGTAATTCATGCATTTGCGCGCTTGCTCGAGGAACTGGGCTTCGCCTTCCTTCATGCTGATCGAATTGACGATGGGCTTGCCGCTAACGCATTTTAGGCCCGCTTCGATCACCGACCATTTCGACGAGTCGATCATGAATGGCACCCGGGCAATATCGGGCTCGGCCGCGATCAATTTTACGAACGTCTCCATTGCGACGAGCGAATCGAGCAGCCCTTCGTCCATGTTGATGTCGATGATCTGCGCGCCATTCTCGACCTGCTGGCGCGCGACTTCGACCGCAGCGGGATAATCGCCAGCCATGATGAGCTTCTTGAACGCGGCCGAACCCGTGACGTTGGTCCGCTCGCCGATGTTGACGAAAATAGGCGCAGGCTGTGTCATCGGTGTCCGTTCAGGCCGCAGCCAGCGTCATCGGCTCAAGGCCGGCAAGTCGTGTCGCAACCGGCGGCGGCGTTACGACCCGCGCGGGCAATCCCGCCACAGCTTTCGCCATCGCTGCAATATGCGCAGGTGTCGATCCGCAGCATCCGCCGAGGATGTTCACTTGCCCCGCATCGGCCCATTCCCTGACCAAAGCGGCGGTCTCGTGCGGCAATTCGTCATATTCGCCGAGGTCGTTGGGGAGGCCCGCATTGGGATAAACCATGATCAGCGTGTCGGCGATGGCGCTGAGCACTTTGACGTGCGGGCGCAGCTGCTGCGCGCCGAAGCTGCAATTCAGGCCAATCGTCAGCGGCTTGGCGTGGCGCACCGCATACCAGAAGGCTTCGACCGTGTGGCCCGACAGATTGCGGCCCGACAGGTCAGTCAGCGTCATCGAAATCATCATCGGAATGTCGCGGCCCAGCGAATCCTGTGCCTCGAGCACGGCCATCACGCCAGCCTTGGCATTCAATGTGTCGAACACGGTTTCGATAAGGATGAAATCGACACCGCCTTCGACCAGCGCATCGACTTGTTCGCGATACACGTCTTTCAGATAGTCGAAATCAATCTCGCGATAGCCGGGATCGTTGACGTCGGGCGACAGCGACAATGTCTTGTTCGTCGGCCCGATGGCACCCGCCACGAAACGCGGTCGGCCATCCTTGGCTTGAT
>JANLWD010000161.1:0-9670 GCA_031364345.1 Sphingomonas sp. | reverse complement strand
CCCACCTTCACGAAGGTCGACCGACGCCTTGGTGGTGTGCCAATTGTCAGATGCAGCGTTCCACTGCTCGATATCATGGGGCGTGATATATGCTGCCCACGTCTTTTCGAGGGATGCTTGAACGAGAGTTTCTACGACGATGGTCATTTTGATGCCTTTTGCGACAAGGACGTTCAGTGGCTGCAGAAACGTCAACTGCTCACTGAACACTTTGGCGCAATCAGGTGCGTTAAAATACGGGGGCCATCAATGCTAGGTTGGACTTCTACGTGAGCAGTCCACAATCCCGTGGATGACAACATTGCCAGATAAACCCGTATCGCGTTCGTCCGCTTTGGGATCAACAATAATCGCTGACTACGGCTGCAACATCATCGCATCACGACCTAGCCCGTAATACGCACGCGCCATGCCGCGACATATCGGATCGGCATCCCGCTGACCACGAGCTGTTCGGCGGCAACGATCTCAGCGGAGGTCATGCGCGAGCAGAGCACCGCGAGGCGATCGAGCGTGCTGTTGCGGTCCGCTATACTGATCGCGCCGGGCAAGTGCGCCTCCCGCGGTGTTGCGCCGCCCCTAATCGCGAGCGACAGCCAGCGATACGCCTCGACATTGTTCCGCGTCACACCGCGCCCGGTTGGATCGCGATGGGCCAGCGCCAGTTGCTGCGTCCGGTCGTTCCCGTTCCAAAGGATGGCTTCCAATACCAGCCATCTATTCACATTTTGATTTTGGCGAGTATTGCAAGCGGGGGGCCCGGCCGGCGTGGACGAACAATGCCCAGCATATAGACATCTGGATCGATCCGAATGTTCAATAGAATCGGGTTTGCTAAATTCAATCGTCCGGGCAAGGTGTGGGCAAAACACCACAGGGGCGGTTGATTGACGTATATCTTGGGCGGTTGGCAGAGTGATTTCTCGACAGTCTGGAGTCGGCAAGGCATCGATATCGCTGAAGCTTTTGGTGAATGCGTCAATGCAGGGCTCGCTGCGACTGCGCTGGATCCCAGCGAGGTCGATACCGGCCATGTCGGCAATTTCACTGCCGAACTCTTTGCGCAACAGGGATTGCTTGGCGGGTTCTTTGGGCTCGTCGATCCCGCATTCGACGGCCTGCCAACAGCGCGGCATGAGGCTGCCTGCGCATCAGGCAGCGTCGCCATCCTCGCCGCAACAGCAGAGATTGAGGCAGGACGCTATGACCTTGCCTGCGTCGTCGGGATCGAGCAAATGCGCAATGTGCCCGGAAAAACCAGCGCTGAGTATCTCGGCACCGCCGCCTGGACAGGTCATGAGTTCGCTGATGCCGATTTCATATGGCCGCGCGCCTTTTCTGATCTCGCCGACGAATATGACAAGCGCTACGGCCTCAAATATGAACATCTGATGCGCATTTCTGAAATAAATTTCGGCAATGCCAAACGCAACCTCAACGCCCAGACTCGCGCCTATAATTTCACACCCGAGAGCTTCACGGCGGACGACAGCGGCAACCCCGTCGTCGAAGGCTGCATCCGCAAAATGGACTGCGGACAGGTGACAGACGGGACGGCCGTCGTGTTCCTCGCCTCGCCCAAACGCGCCGCCGACTATGCCAAGCGACGTGGTATCCCACTCGAATTCATTCCGCGAATATCCGGCTGGGGCCACCGCTCGGCACCGATTAGCTATGCGCGCAAGATCGAAGCGAGCGCCGGCAAAGCCTATATCTTCCCGCAAGTGCGCCGCACCATCCTCGACGCCCGCGACCGCGCCGGTGTTACAGACATCGTGCAGATCGACGTTGTCGAAACGCACGACTGTTTCACATCGACAGAATATATGGCGATCGACCATTTGGGCATCACCGCGCCCGGCGAAAGCTGGAAAGCGATTGAGGATGGCAGCATCGAAATTGGCGGGCGATTGCCGATAAATCCGTCCGGCGGACTGATCGGTCTCGGTCATCCGGTCGGTGCGACGGGCGTGCGGATGCTGCTCGACGGTTATAAGCAGGTGACGGGCACGGCGGGCGACTATCAGATCGAGGGCGCAAAGCGGGCGCAGACGCTCAACATCGGCGGATCAGCGACGACGACCGTCAGCTTCATTGTCGAAACCGGATGACGATCCTTGCCATCAACGCCGCTGTACTCGCGGCGACCTTTATTGCGGCGTGGCTACTCTGCCTGAAACTGCGCGACGTGACGCCGATCGACAGCCTGTGGGCCGTCGGGATGGTCGTGATGGCACTGGCAAGCTTTCTGCACGCGCAAGGTGACCCCACACGCAAGGCGCTACTGCTCGGCCTCTGCGCTCTGTGGGGTGTGCGGCTCGGCAGCTATTTGCTATGGCGGTGGCGTGTTCACGGGCCGGACCGGCGCTACGAGACGATGTTCGCCAAAGCGCAGGAAACAAAAGGTTGGGGCTTTGCCAAGGCATCGTTGCTGATGGTCTTCGCCACCCAAGCGCCCTTACTGTTCATCGTCTGCCTGCCCGTGCAGCTTGGCCAGATCGACGCCGCGCCGCCGCTGGGCATGCTCGGCATTGCGGGTGCCGCCATTGCGCTTGTCGGAATTTCCTTCGAAAGCATCGGCGACGCGCAACTTACCGCTTTCCGCAAAAACCCCGCCAACGCCGGACAAGTGATGGACCATGGTTTATGGCGCTACACCCGCCATCCCAATTATTTCGGTGACGCCTGCACTTGGTGGGGGCTGTATCTGATCGCTGCAGAAACCACGACCGGCCTCTGGGCGCTTCCGGGGCCGGTCCTGCTAACCTGGACGTTGATGAAGTGGTCAGGCGTGCCAACAACCGAAGGGCGCATGAAGCGCAAGAAACCGGGCTATGAAGACTATGTTCGCCGCACAAGCGAGTTCGTGCCGTGGTGGCCGAAGGCTTAAGCCGTCAAGTCCTGCCGCTCCGCCCACCAACTGTGCGTCCCGCTCGAAATCTTGTGGGGCAGTGCGATGCGGCACACCGGGCCTGCGTTGATGTCGCGGGCATCGATCAGGATGCATTCGCTGGTGTTACTGTTATTGTCGGTGATGAAGCTGACCAGATAGCCGTCGTCCTCGTCGCTCCCGCCGACACGCGGCACGAACGGGGTTTCGCTGGCGTAACGGCCTTCTTCCAGTTTTAGCGTCCAGCTTTCACCCGTTTCCAGATCGTGCTTCACGAAACCATTGAACAGGAACCACCCCGGTTCGGTCGTCGTCGAATAAATATAGCGATGTTTGCGCCCTGCCTGCCGCTGGTCGATCATGCCAAATTCGAGGATGCGTTCGTCGAGGCGTTCCTCGCGCGTCGTCCCGTCGGTCAGATTGAAACGCCAGCGGTGTAGTTTCGGCCGGAAGCTATGCTCGTCGACATAGGCCATCATATGGCCATAGCCATCCTCGTTCGGCAACGGCGCAGGCTGTGGGTTGTCCTGAAAATAAGCGTCCATCACGACTTCGTCGCCTTCTTCATAGGCGTTTAGGAAGTGGAGAATGTAGGTCGGCGCGGCTTCAAACCAGCGGATCGCTGTCGGATCGCCTCTGCGGGGGATCAGACCAAATCGCGACGGCACCCCCTCGTGTAGCCGTGCGGCATGGATGTTGCGCTCGAGCAGTTCGGCATCCCAGAACATCGGCAAGTCGTTCACGATCGCCCAATTCTCGCTGAATGTCATGTCATGCGGCAGGCGCGACCCTGGCAGCGGCACGGGAATATAAGTCGTCAACCGTTCATGTCGATCGACTACGCCATAGTGCATATACGGCGCATGCTTTGAGTAGTTGAAGAACATCAACTCGCCGGTACGCGGATCGACCTTCGGGTGTGCCGAAATCCCGTCGAGCGGCACCCAAGGGGCAAGTCCCAGCGGCTCAAGCGTTTCTGGGTCCAGCAGGTAACCTTCGCCGCATTGGTAGAAGGTCGATATCGCCTTTCCCGCATGGACGATGATGTCCGTGCTCGACGAGTCTTTGAGCGAGCCATGCGCGCCGAAGCCGGGGCGTTTCGACGTACCGGGCCGGTCCATCAGCCCGCCCCAAAGCGAGCCGCCAGCTTCCTGTTCTGCCGCAAAGCAGCGCGTACGGACCCAGCGATTGCGATAGCTCGCCGCGCCACCGCGGAAACTGATCGCGTGAATCATTCCGTCGCCATCGAAAGGGTGATGTTTGCCCAGGGGTTGGTGCAGCTGGTTCTCGGTATTTCGCAGATAGACACCGTCGATATCGTCAGGGATTCGACCCTCGATTACGGACAGTTCGTGCGCGGTAACTTCCTCATGTAAAGGCGTCCACGCACCATTGAGATAGGGGTGGTTGCTGGGGCGCAACGACGACACAACGGGGGGAAGGCGGTCTATAAGCATTGGGACCATCCGGTTCATCTAAGTTTGTGACATAGAGTACCCGCGCAAGGGGCACGCTGCCAGTAATGCCGACACGTGCCAACATTCCGCCGTCCTAACAAGCTTCAACGCCCATCCAAATCCCCTTTGAGTGAATATGGCGCCCGACGACTGCTTGATCATAGCAGTCAACGTCGCACCAATCGACTTGACGCATCCCGGCTTCGAAGAAGTTGTCGAGCAAGTCCTCCCCAAGACAGCGCTAATCCCGCGCGCGCTGAACTTGAAATCGCCAGTGTTCTGCCGATCAGCAAAGCGAGGGAGGCGTTACAAGAGCTGCGTCAATTCAAACAGTTAAATTGCTCAGCGGCGATGGATGACGCTGGCACTGAGTGCCCGAGTTTGGCTCATTTTTCCAAGTTGCCATTCAGGGTTATCGAAAACCCCTGAAAGCCATCGGCTCCGACAATGGATGCAGGAAGAATTTGGAGGAACTTACTGCAGCTGCTACTGATACCGCTAATAGCGTGTTGATGAGAGTAAAGACCACGATGGCCCGTCATACGATTTGTTTTGTGTCAACGGTTGCGGTTTTCAACGCATGGGCCCTGATGGCGACCGGGCCCGCACTTGCCGCTGGCAGTGGCGGTGGGGGCGGCGGATACTCGGCCCCAAGTGAGAGCGCACCGAAATATGATCCCGCGGTCGAATATCGCAAGGGTATTGCTGCGCTTCAGGCCAAAGACTTCAAAGCGGCAAAGACTGCGTTCGACCGCGTCTTGCTGGTTGCGCCGCGCGACGCCAATTCCAATCTCATGGCCGGCATGGCGCGCGCAGGGTTGGACGACTGGAAAGCCGCGCGAAAGTTGTTCGAAAAAGCGGTAAGGCTCGACGATACCAGCATCTTGGCGCACCATCAGCTGGGGATGGCGCATGCCCGCGTCGGCGATCGTGCCAAAGCGGAAGCGCAACTGGCGGCATTGAAGACGAAGTCCGACACATGTGCGACGACGTGCCCGCAATCGGCTGATCTGAAGACCGCCATCGACGCGATCACCACGGCATTGGCGGGGGCACCACAGGCGCGGATCGATGCGGCAACACCGTTGATGTTCGCCACTGCCGACGGAGGCGACCGCGCGTATGGCGCTGCCGTCTCGCTCATTAATGAAGGCCGGTATCAGGCCGCGATAGACGATCTGCATCAGGCGCAAACCAGCTTCGGTCCCCATCCGGATATTCTCACCTATCTCGGCTTTGCCAACCGAAAGCTGGGCCGGTTTGACGTGGCCGAAACCTATTACCGGCAGGCGTTGACCATTGCGCCGCAGCACCGGGGTGCGACTGAATATTATGGCGAACTGATGGTTGAGCGCGGTGATCTGGCAGGCGCGCGTCTGAAACTGGCGGAACTCGACCGGCAATGCGCTTTTGGCTGCTACGAATCTGACGAGTTGCGCCGGTGGATCGCAGCCGCACGTTAGCTGCACTGCTGATTGCGCTGCTGGCGCTGACCGGCGCTGCGGTGAACCTGCCTTTCAACGAGGCACGCTGGGTTGCGCCGGGGCGGCTGGCTGTGGCGTTAACGCGCCAGCCAGTCGAATGTCTTGTGGTGCCTGCCGATCGATCGATAGCAAAGCAGATTGCTATCGGGCGTGCTGCCTTTCGAACACCCATGCTTTTGGGCGGTCAGGCGGCACGTGCGGGGCTGTCATGCGCCAGCTGCCATCGCAATGGACGGGGCAATCAGGATTTCCTTCTGACGGGCCTGTCGGACGCGCCCGGTACTGCTGATGTCACGAGTTCGCTGATGAGCAAATCGCGCGGCGATGCACTCTTCAACCCCAAACCGATTCCCGATTTGGCGGCTGGTGCAGAAACGCAGAAAATATCGCGCGATGCCAAGTCCGGTGATCTCGAGCGCTTTATCACTGGCCAGATCATGGAAGAATTTGATGGTCATGCACCACCGCCCCGCGTGCTCGCCGGGCTCGCTGCCTATCTTCGGGCCATTCGTCCCGATGCCTGCCCTAGTGCCGTCGACGAACCCGTCACAGTGAGTGCCCTTCTGGACGATGCAAGGGCCGCGACCGATGCCGCGCGCGATACGGATGCGGCGACTGCGCGCCTGATGCTGTCGAGCGCCCGCTGGACTCTCGGCAGGGTCGACGAACGCTATACAGCCGCCGAACTTGCCACTGTACGGGCGCAGATACGCACTGCCGACCAGGGCCTAGCTAACATACAGAAACTGCTCGACAGCGGGGAACGATCAGGCCTTCAGCAGATAGATGACTGGCAGCGCACGTTTGCAAGGTTGCGCCCGGTAATTGAAGAAGCATCCTCACGTTCTCTGTTTAATCCCGCAAAGCTATCCCGGGTGTCGCGCTGACCTTTGCGGAAGGCAGGGTGCTGGTTGCGCTGGTCAAAGCACGTTTTCGGTGAGCTGTCGTCGTTTCGATGGACAGCCAGATCAAAGCAAAATTGGCGGCGCAAGATCAGGCCCTCAATCGGTTCCAAATGGGAGGCTGCCGCTGACATTGCGGACATCCATCGGCGTTTTACCGCTACTCAATTCCTGCCATTGCTTCGTCGACACGCTGTGCGGTCAGGGGAATCCCTAAAAAAACGATGCGTTAACGAATGTCGGCAAAGGTTTGTGAAACTTTCGCCCGTCTACGCGGTGGTCTGACAGTGCTTCCATCCGACGCGCTTCACAAAGGGGGATCACAGTGCGCGAAGACACGCTGTCGCTGACGGAAGATCAGCACGCTACCGACGTAACGATTGTCGACGATCAACCATTAATTCCCAAAGAGCGTACGAGCGTTTTCACCGCAACCGTTCCCGCGCTGGCACTGGCAGCTTGCGGTGGTGAGAGTGGTACGTCGCCGTCCGCTGCGACCCCGCCGCCACCGCCGCCACCGCCGCCACCGCCTCCCACCGGTGTTCAGGCTGGACGATTTCTTGCCCAGTCGACGATGGGTGCGACCAAAGCCGAGATTAGCGCAGTGCAGGCCAGTGGGTATGAAGGCTGGATCAGCACGCAGTTTGCCATGCCGCGCGAGACCAGGTTCTACGACTGGATGCTTTCCAAGGGATTTGGCGACCCGACAAACAAATTCGGAGGTCCAGGCTTCGACCCTGCCGTCTGGCGCCAGGTGATTTTGGGAACCGATCAGCTTCGCCAGCGCGTCGGTATTGCTTTGCTCGATTTCCTGGTGGTTTCGGCAAATGGCTTGACGCAGACGCGCTTTCCACATTTCGCCGCTGCCGCCTACCTCGATATCCTTTGGGACGGTGCGTTCGGCAACTATCGCGACCTGCTCGAGAAAATCTCGACCAACAGCACAATGGCGGTGTATCTCACGTTCCTGAACAATCAGAAGGCGGACCCGAAAAAGGGGTCGCAACCTGATGAAAACTATGCGCGCGAATTGATGCAGCTCTTCACGCTGGGCCTTGTTAAGCTCAACGCCGACGGCACTGTGCAGACCGCAAACGGCAAGCCGGTCGAAACCTACACGCCCGATGACGTGGCGGGACTTGCCCGCGTCTTTACCGGGTTCCGTTACGACCCCGTTTTCAGCGATCAATCACCGGAAGGACATTTGCGTCCGCTCGTCCAGGACGCTGCGGCACATGAACTCGGCGTCAAGACGTTTTTGGGCACGACCATTCCGGCCGGGACTGACGGTTTTGCGAGCCTGAAGATCGCGCTCGATACAATCTTTGCCCATCCGAACCTCCCGCCGTTCATCTCGAAGCAGCTTATCCAGCGGCTGGTCACCAGCAACCCCTCAACGGCATATGTCGGACGCGTATCGGCGGTGTTTGCAAACAACGGCTCGGGTGTGCGCGGCGACCTCAAGGCTGTCATCCGCGCCATCCTGCTTGATACCGAAGCACGCAGTGACGCAGGGCTTACCAACCCCAGCTTCGGCAAGCTGCGTGCACCCGTCGTACGCCTGACCAACTGGGCCCGCGCGTTCGGTGTCACGAGCGAGGGCGACAAGTGGCTATTCGGCGACACGAGCAGCGCGTCCACCGGCCTTGGCCAGATGATCGGCCGGGCCCCAAGCGTGTTCAACTTTTTCAGGCCCGGCTACAAGCCGCCTAATACATCGATCGCATCGTCCGGCCTCGTCGCGCCGGAGTTTCAGATCACCAACGAACCCAGCGTGATCGCTTATGTCAATTTCATGCAGGACATAATCCGGCGGGGTGCGAATGACGCCAAGCCAAACTATACCGATATCCTGACAAAATCGGCTGATTCACAGGCCTTGGTCGATGAGATCAACTTCGTACTAGCAGCGGGCCAGCTCAGCGCCGCAACCGTCACGGCCATCAAAACGGCAGTCGACAGCATCAGCGTGACGTCATTCGATGGTCTGTCCAACCGGGTTTACATGGCCATTCTGCTCGTGATGGCCGCGCCTGAATATATCGCGCAGAAATAAGGGGAACGACGATGAAGAATGAACAATCACGCCGTGCGTTCCTGCAGACGACCGCGACACTGGGTATCGCTGGCGCGGCATCGCCATTCGTCACGACGCTGGCCAGCATTGGCGAGGCTGCCGCTGCGGTCAGCACGGATTACAAGGCGATCGTGTGCGTGTTCTTGTACGGGGGGAACGATCAGGACAACACGGTGACGCCGTATGATCAGGCAAGTTACGACATCTATGCACGGATTCGTCCGGCACTGGCGTATCAGCGCGCTGCTCTTGACGCGACCGTGCTGACGCCGACCACCCCGCTCGCGGGCGGGCGACAATATGCACTGGCACCCGCACTGGCTCCTCTGCTGCCGGTGTTCGACGCGGGAAAGATGGCGGTGATACTCAATGTCGGAACGCTCATCCAGCCGACGACGAAAGCACAGTATAAGGCGCGCAGCGTCCCGCTCCCGCCACAGCTGGGCTCGCACAATGATCAGCAAAGTTACTGGCAGTCATCCAGCCCTGAAGGAGCGGTATCGGGCTGGGGCGGTCGCATCGGCGATCTGATGCAAAGCAGCAACGGCACTTCGCTGCTGACGTGCATCAATGCGTCCGGCAACGCTGTTTTCCTCTCCGGCAAAACTGCATTCAATTATTCGGTGAGCACCAACGGTCCGATCCCACTTGTGGCCAGCACGAGCCTCTACGGATCGGCAGCCGGCAGCTTGACCCTGAAAGCCTTGATGAGCGGATCGCGCGCGAATATCTTTGAAAATGAACATGCCATGGTCAGCAAGCGGTCGCTCGATACCGGCGCACAACTAACGTCGTCGCTGGCGGCCGCACCGGCATTCACGACGGTCTATCCAACCCAAAATTCGCTGGCCGACCAGCTA
>JANLWD010000154.1:0-7168 GCA_031364345.1 Sphingomonas sp. | reverse complement strand
GTTACTTCCGATGATTGCGACGGTGCCCACGCTACCACCACTTGGATATCTGATGCTGCTCAGCTGGCGATTGATGCGCAGTGACGTCTGGCCGGTGTGGGCGGCATTGCCGTTGGGCGTGTTCGACGACCTGTTCAGTGGCGCACCGATCGGCACGGCCATGTCCTTGTGGACATTGTCGTTTATCGCAATCGACGCAATCGACCGACGCTTTGTCTGGCGCGATCATCTTCAGGATTGGGGTTTATCGGCTGCACTTATTGCTGTGTATCTGCTCTTTGCGGCGTGGCTCAGCGGCGGGCGCATCCCTGTCGTTGTACTTGTGCCACAAATGATCCTGTCGGTGCTGCTCGTCCCGCTGATCAGCCGGACAGTGGCAATGCTCGATCGCTGGCGTTTCGGCCGATGAAATGGCTTCAGTTCATTTTTGACCGAAAAAGTGTGAGCGAAGCACAAGCACAATTTGCCTTCAGCCGCCGCAGCTTCGTGCTCGGGGGCACGCAACTCGGCATCGGTGTGCTGCTTGCGGCCCGCATGGCCTATCTCTCTATTTTTGAAAACGAACGCTATGCGCTGCAAGCCGAAAGCAACCGGGTCAATCTGTCGCTGATCCCGCCGCGGCGAGGCTGGATCGTCGATCGTGACGGAAAACCGCTTGCACTCAATCGCACGGTGTTTCGTGTCGACATCATTCCCGATCGCGTTCGGGACGTGCCCGGGACGCTCGACACGCTGACGACATTGTTGAAACTTACTCCCGACGACCGCGACCGGATTGAGCGCGAAGTCAACCGAGGCGCTGGATTCCAACCGGTGCAGGTTGCGGAAAATCTTGATTGGGATCGATATGCCGCGATCAGCATCCGCGCACCCGATCTTCCCGGTGTTCAACCTGCACAGGGCTTCGCCCGCTTTTACCCCGAAGGCGCGGCTGTCGGTCATCTGCTCGGATATGTCGGAGCAGCATCGGCCAGGGATTATGAAAAAGACAAAAACCCCCTGCTGATCACGCCCGGATTCAAGATCGGGAAGGAAGCCGTCGAGCGCGTGATGGAAGTCAAACTTCGCGGTGAACCCGGTGCGCGGCGCAGCGAGGTCACGGCACGTGGCAAGCTTGTGCGCGATCTGGCAACGCGGCCCGATATACCGGGCAATACGCTGCACATGACGATCGATGCTGGGCTTCAGGCATTTGCAGCGCGTCGGTTGGGCGAAAATTCAGGTTCGGTCACTGTGATCGATACGCTGACCGGCGGCATTCTCGCGATGGCGTCGATGCCCGCCTATGATCCCAACAGCTTTTCCGACGGCATCGGCCAGATGGAATGGAAAATGCTGTCGCAAGACGAACGTCGCCCGCTTGTGAACAAGTCTTTGCAATCGCTTTATCCACCAGGGTCGACCGTAAAACCTGCAGCTGCACTGGCGCTGCTTGCGGCCGGCATCGGACCCGAGGAAACAGTGTTTTGCGGGGGCGGATACCGGTTGGGCAACCGGGTTTTTCGCTGCCTTGGCCGGCATGGCACCGTCGGAATGAAGCGTGCCATCGCCAAAAGCTGCAACACCTATTTCTATACAATGGGCAATCGCATCGGCTACGATAAGATTGCGATAATGGCGCGCGAACTGGGCCTTGGTGCCGAATATCCCCTCCCCTATTCGACGCAAAGTTACGGCACCGTACCCGACAGCGCTTGGAAATTGCGAAAATATCAAAAGGAATGGACCAGCGCCGACACGCTGAACGCCACCATCGGGCAGGGTTATGTCCAGGTCAGTCCGCTGCAGCTTGCGGTCATGGCGTCGCGCATTGCGTCGGGGCGTGCGCTCCAGCCGCATCTGATGGGCAAAGCACCGCGCCATGAAGCGTTGTCGTGCACGCCCGAACATCTAGCAATCGTGCGTGCCGCAATGAGCGAAGTCGTCAATGGAGATGGAACGGCGGGACGGAGCCGCTTGCCGCTTGATGGTATCCAGATGGGAGGCAAAACCGGAACCGCTCAGGTCCGCAAGATCGAGGGTGCCCAACGCGGCCAGTCGGGCGCCTGGAAATATCGCGATCATGGCCTTTTCGTCTGCTTTGCGCCCGTTGATGTGCCCCGTTATGCAGCATCAGTCGTCATTGAACACGGAATGGGCGGCGCGCGGGCCGCCGCGCCGGTTGCGCGCGATGTGCTGACCTATTTGTTCGATCCTGCCAAAGCGATCGGGTTTCTGGTCGAGCTCGAACAAGGCTGGGGCGGTGATATTAACACGCGGGCACGCGCGCGGGCGGCAAGCTTTGCTGCGGCACCGACGCCTGCTGTCGAAATGACCGGAGACCCGACTGAATGAGCCCGATCCCGGCATCGCTCGCAAGCATAAACTGGCGGATACTCGCGCTTGTCGTCGCGCTTGGTGGTTTTGGCCTCGTCATTCTGTATTCCGCGGCGGGCGGAAACCTGACACCGTGGGCATCGTCGCAGGGAATTAAGCTCGGCGTTTTTCTTGTCCTTGCGATCGGGCTCTCGCGAATCCCGGAGAGCTATTGGAAAGCGGCCGCATTTCCCGCTTACGCGATCATCCTCGTGATGCTCGTCGCAGTCGAATTGCTTGGTGTCGTTGGCGGCGGATCGCAGCGCTGGCTTGATCTCGGGTTCATTCGCCTTCAGCCGTCAGAATTGATGAAGCTTGCCATCGTGCTTGCCGTCGCGCGGTTTTACGACATGTTGCCGGCCGGTGAACTGCGCAGCTTCAATGCGCTTTGGCCGGCTTTGGCGATGATTATTTTCCCGTTCATGCTTGTGCTGATTCAGCCCGACCTTGGAACAGCAACGATGATCGCTGCCGGCGGCTTTGTGGTCGTCTTCCTTGCCGGTGTTCCGATGCGGCTATTTATTGGATCGGGTGTTGCACTCGCTGCGATGTTGCCGATCGCATTTTCGATAATGCACGATTACCAGCGCAAACGTGTTCTGATTTTCTTCGATCCTGAAAGCGATCCGCTCGGCGCCGGCTATCATATCACGCAATCGAAAATCGCGATCGGGTCAGGCGGAATTTTTGGCAAAGGATTTCTGAACGGCACGCAAAGCCATCTCGATTATTTGCCCGAAGGGCACACTGATTTCGTGTTCGCGACGATGGCCGAGGAATGGGGTTTGATCGGGGGTGTGGCGATCATCATCGGGTTCATTCTGTTGACGCGGTGGGGAATGCGCGTTTCGGCACGTGCGCCAAGCCGGTTTGGACGCCTTGCTGCTGCGGGATTGATCACCACGATCTTCTTTTATGTCGCGATCAATCTGATGATGGTGATGGGCCTCGCGCCAGTGGTCGGCATACCCCTGCCGCTCGTCAGTTTTGGCGGCACTGCAATGCTGACCGTAATGTTGTGCCTCGGCATATTGATGAGCATCGAGCGCGACGGCAAGCGGCGGAGTGGCGGTTTCCGCTAGGCATTGCGTGCCATGTTCAGCGATGCTAGCGGCTGCCGTAGTTGGACGCATAGCTCAGTTGGTAGAGCAGCTGACTCTTAATCAGCGGGTCCTTGGTTCGAGCCCAAGTGCGTCCACCAATATTTTCAGTGACTTAGGTGTTGTCGCCCACGAGTTTGAGCCGAAATCGTGGTGCCGGCGAAGCGCGTATGGATCCGGATGTTGCGTCGGAGACCAAAAGGCAGCGCGTTGACGTGATCACGCTCATGCGACGTTTTCGGCTTGTCGGGAAAATTGGCGCGCCCGGAACGATTCGAACGTCCGACCCTCAGATTCGTAGTCTGATGCTCTATCCAGCTGAGCTACGGGCGCGCAATACGAGTGCGTCTAGGCTGCGTTGCCCGATGGCGCAAGTCCGTTGCGGCTTTGCGACCCGCGGCTTAGGGTCTTTCTGATGAACATTCGTCGCATCGCAATTGTGCTCGCCATTTTGCCATCTGCCTGTTCCACTGCGGCCGATCCGCCTTCGTTGCTGCCTCGTGCGATCGAAAGCCAGTCACGCGAAATAATCACCGCACCGGCTGACGCCCCGGCAGCGGCCGACACGGTTTTGGTAGCACGATTGAAAAGGCTTTTTGATGATGCTCGCGCAGGCGATGCAATGTTTGCCGCCGCTGAAAAAAGCAACGCCAGCAGTCTCAATATGCGGCGGACAGCAGTTGAGGGAAGCGAGGCATGGATCGCCACCGAAATGGCACGATCGGCGCTGGAGGTCGCACGGCAACGCAGTGCCAGCGCGCTGGCCGATGTCGATGCGCTGCTCGTGGAGAACACCGAAGCCGCGTCAGGCGGCAATAAGGTCGCCGGACTTGCCGAAATCCTCGCAGTTCAAAGCGAAATCGTCGCGATCGTTGATCGACAAACTCGCCGGCTGAACACGCTCACCCGATGAGTGCGGCTTTGTGTGCGGCGGCAAGATCGACATAGTGCTTTGCGCCCATCCGGTTCCGGGCAATCTCATCCACGCTCAAGTCGCGCAATTTCCGGGCGGGCCGTCCCATCCATAGTTCGCCCCTTCCGATCGTTTTTCCAGGTGTCAGCATCGATCCCGCCGCCAGCATCCCATCCGATTCGATCGTGCAGCCGTCCATGACGATGCTGCCGAGCCCAACAAATGCGTGATCGTGCAAATTGCTCCCGTGGAGCATCACCATATGACCGATCAGAACATCGTCGCCGATGATTGTGGGCAAACCGAGACCGCCATCGTTCGACGAATCGACATGGATGACGGTGCCATCCTGTATGTTCGATCGTGCGCCGATGCGGATGCGATTCACATCGCCACGAACGACACAATTGTACCAGATGCTCGATTGTGCACCGATTTCGACGTCGCCGATAATCTGTGATCCCAATGCGACAAATGCCGTGTCTGCGATGGTCGGCGATTTCCCGGCGAATGATAATATCTGCATCAATGTTCCCAGACTGGCTTCAACAGTGGCAATATACTTGCATGATCATCGGTCCATCCGGCGTTATTGGCACGCCGGTTAAGTGATCGCCATGGCAGCGTGGCTGAAGTCGCCTGAACGCGCGCCAGAACGGAAGGGTCGTTGGCCAGCGCAACCCACACCGACCCGGTATACCCGCGCTTCGCCTCGACTTGATCGGGGTGATAATCGCGCAGGATTGCATGCCATCCGTTTGCCTTTGCCGCCGCAAGGACTGGTTCGAGATCGAGAAAACGGTTTGAGATGTGAATGAGCAGAAGCCCGTCAGGCACCAGCCGCCGCCGGTATATCTCCATCGCTTCGCGAGTCAGCAGGTGCATCGGAACGGCGTCAGACGAAAACGCATCAATGACAAGCGTGTCGAGCCCCGACGGCTTTTCGTCTTTCAAAACGATTCGCGCATCGCCAATCAGCACCGGCACATCGGGCAGGCACCGCGAAAGATAGGTGAATCGCGCAGGATCGCGCGCCATTGTCGCAATCGCCGGATCAATTTCGTAAAAACGCCAATCCTGGCCGGGTTTTGCATAACAAGCGACGGTACCGGTGCCGAGTCCGACAATACCAACCCGTGCCCCGGCACCATATAACGCCGACAGATTCGCGAGGGCGAGCCCGACGCCGGATTTGGGAGCGTAATAGGTCAGCGGGTCGGTCTCGCGTCCGCGGACGAGGCTCTGGAGGCCGTGAATGGTCGTCCCGTGGACCAGCGCACGGTTCACACCGGGGCTTGTCGTAATCGAGTAGATACCAAAAAAGCTGCGGACCTGATCGTTCGTCGTCAGTGATTTCGCCAAAATCTTCGATCCGCCGAGCGTCATCATCAGCGCGACCAGGCAGGTTGCAAACACGGCCCGGTTGCCGACTGCGACGAGGCCCAGTGCAATCGTGACGATGGCCGCGCCTGCCATGATGTTGGGTAATGCGGTTTGATGAGCATATATCGCCACCGCAATGCTCATCACGATGATCGCGACCGAAACGGCTGTGCGCTGCGGACTGACCCAGATCCGTTCACCGATCCCGAGCAATGGCGTGGTCGCGACGATAAGTGCGGCGGCGACAATCAGGATTGGATGCTCATATCCCCAATCGAAAAGCATCGGTGCGACAAGCGCACAAAACAGACCGCCCAGCGCGCCGCCGGCTGACATGGCCAGATAAAATGTCGTCAGCCGCGACGGTTCCGGGCGGCGCTCAAACAACTTTGCATGTAACGTGACGGAAACGGCGAACAACAGCACAAGCCCGACGACAGCAAACACAAGTGGATATTTGGAGCTGTTGGCAAACGCTGTCCCGCCACCGGCAAGTAGGAAAATCGGCGTTGCAGAAGTGATCGCATCCGGCCAGGTCCGCTTCGTCGAAAACGCGACTGAAAAGCTCAACAGGTAAAGTCCGAGCGGAACGACCCACAGAAGCGGCATCGCAACGATATCAGTCGTCAAATGCGTACTCGTCGACAGCATCAGCCCCGATGGAATTGCCGCCAATATCATCCAAGTCACAATATCGCGCGGGGGTGTTTTGCCACCTGAAACATGTTCGGGCACAGCAGCACCGCGCGGTAACGCTAGTGCACAAAGAGCAACGAGCGAAATCAGCAGAACATAGCCCGATGTCCACAGCCAGCTTTGCCCATTCAATGGCAACAGCGGTTCGACAATCAACGGATAGGCGATAAGCCCCGCAAAGCTGCCGAGGTTAGACGCCGCATAAAGCGGATAGGGATCGCCACCCCCGGCCGCCGCAAACCAGCGCTGCATCAAGGGCGCTTGCGCGGCCACCACAAAGAAAAGCGGCCCGATTGACGCGATGAACAGCCACGGCACCCACAAAAAAGGATTGATGTTTGCGCTCGGAGTGGACGCAACCAGACCGATCGGAAGCATGATCGCTGCCGCAACGAACAGACTGAGGTGGATCGCAGCCTGCCGCCGTGGCGCGAAACGTCCCAGCCAGTGCGCATAGGCGTAGCCACCGAGAAGCAGCGCCTGATACACCAGCATCGCCGAATTCCACACCGTCGGCGCGCCCCCGAGCCGCGGCAGAGCCATCCGCGCGATCATCGGCTGGACTAGAAACAGCAGAAACGACCCGGTGCAGATGGTGACGATGTAGCGCCACCGAAGCGCGCGGTTGGTGTTGTCGTAATCCACAGGCAACCCTTTGAAACTGGAACGATACCCTTAACGCCGATCCATTTTCCTATGGTTAACGCGCCAGCAGTCGCGC
>JANLWD010000078.1:0-2349 GCA_031364345.1 Sphingomonas sp. | reverse complement strand
AAGCTGCGGCATCGGCCAAGCGGCGCAGTTCCATACCATCCGGGTCACCATGCGCATATTTCCCCGTGTGCAATTCGACGACCGGCGCGCGGAGGCGAATCGCGGCATCGATCTGGCGCGCGTCGGGTTCGATGAACAGGCTGACGCGGATACCGGCATCGCTTAGGCGCGTGACCATCGGAGCCAAGTGATTGTGCTGACCGGCAGCATCGAGGCCGCCCTCGGTTGTTCGTTCCTGACGACGTTCGGGAACCAGCATCGCGGCGTGCGGTCGATGCTTCAGCGCAATGGCCAGCATTTCTTCGGTCGCCGCCATTTCGAGGTTTACCGGTAACGGGGTCGATCCCATCAGCGCATCGAGATCGCCGTCGCGTATATGCCGCCGGTCCTCGCGCAGGTGAAGCGTGATGCCATCACCGCCGGCCGCCTCGACAATGCGCACGGCTCGCATAGGATCAGGGTGATCGCCCCCTCGCGCGTTGCGGATGGTCGCGACATGATCGATGTTGACCCCCAAGCGCAATGTCATGACGCGCACGCTGCGGCGCTGAGCAGATCGAACGAGAACCCCTTTCCCTGCCAGATTTCGCCGAATTCGAAATCGTCGCGGTTGGTGAAGGCGACGACGACGACATCAGCATCGGGCAGAATGAAATTGCGGACCTGAACGCCGCTGATCGCACCGCGCCGCTCGATAATTCGCACAGGGCTCGCGCACCCTTTCAGTTCCGCGCCGAATGCCCACTGGCCAAGCGCGATGAAGCCGAGATTGGGCTGGCCGTCCCACATCTCGGCGCGCTGTGCTTCGGGCAAAAGCTTGCCGGTCATGAGCGCACGGTCGAATTTCCACAGATCCTCGACCGTTCCATAAAGGCCGGCGGCCGTACCGAAAGTTTCGATGCGGTACCGCGCTTCTGGTCGCCCTCGCTCGAACCCCTTCACAGTCGGCTTCGTTGTCGGGAATGCGCCCAGCGATGTCTGGCCGAGCGGGATTGCAATGCGAGACTTAACAAGCTGTTGCCACGGCGTCTTGGTCACCGCTTCGAGCAGCGCGCCGGCGACGATGTAATCGCAATTATTATAAGTCCAATTGTCGCCCGGCTCACCCTTGACGGGCCCAGCACAATATCCTGTCACCGGATTTTGCAGGCGTTGGTCGACCTTTGCATAGTAGGCCGGCACGCGATTGTTGCCAGCGGTGCTGTCGTCCGGATTGGGCAGCCCCGTTTGATGGCGGAGAAGTTGCCGGACCGTAATCCTCGTCGCATTCGCGCTTTTGAAACTCGGTAGGTAAGTGCTGACGGGCTTGTCGAGGTCGATCGTGCCCTTGCCGACTTCCTGCATGATGAGCGTCGCGATGATCTGCTTGGTGACCGATGCCCAGCGCCACAGCTTTGGCGCGCCGCGTTCGGTGGTCCGCTGGTCATAGCCGATCGTCGCACCCTTGCTGGCAATGACATGGCCCCGAAATCTGGCATTGTCGACCACGGTAGCGATCGCGGTCTGCTGTGCAGCCGCGGGCGTCGCCATGAGGGCGAGAGCCAAAAGCAACTTTTTCATACCGTACGGCTTCCCGGCTTGATCGCTGGTATCGCTGCCAGCTCGGGTGGCAGTTGATCAACCTCATAACTTGGAATGGACAATCGGATCAGCGGGGTGAACGGAACACCGAGATCCGCCACCCCATCCGACCGGTCGACCAGCGCCGCTGCCGCAACAACTACGCCACCGGCATTCGTTATCGCCTTGATCGCCTCGCGCGAACTCAGGCCGGTCGTCACCACATCCTCGACCATCAGGACGCGCTGGCCGGGCGTCATGCGGAACCCGCGCCGCAATTTGAAAACACCGTCGGGCCGTTCAAGAAACATCGCGTCGACGCCGAGGGCGCGACCCATCTCGTGGCCGATGATGATGCCGCCCATCGCCGGCGAGACGACGATATCGACATCGACGTCGATTTTTGCAGCAAGCGCCTGCGCCAAGCGGCTTGCGCGTTTCGGATCCATCAGCACGCGTGCGCACTGAAGATAGCGCGCAGAGCGTAATCCCGACGACAGGATAAAATGCCCGTCGAGCAGCGCTTCGGCAGACCGAAACTCGGCCAGAATATCTTCATCGGTCATGCGCGGCGCTTGCTGGTCATTTTTGACTGATAGGGTTGCGTTTGGTGCAACACAACATCATCTGCATTGCACTGCATCAAAGGCTTGAGAGCGCGGAAAAGCAGGCGTATAGGCATTTTTATTCCGACCGGGCGTATCGCCGCCAGGACGCACGGAAGCAACGAGGTCGCATCGACGTGAACATGGTTTTGAAGCGGTTTTTTATCGGTGTCGCGCTGGTCGC
>JANLWD010000063.1:0-3848 GCA_031364345.1 Sphingomonas sp. | reverse complement strand
CAATGTGGCCATTATCGCGCACGTCGATCATGGCAAAACGACTCTTGTTGACCAGCTGTTTCGCCAGTCGGGCACGTTCCGCGACAACCAGCGGATCGAAGAACGCGCGATGGATTCGAACGACCTCGAAAAGGAACGCGGGATCACGATCCTGGCCAAGTGCACGTCGGTCGAATGGCATGGCGTTCCGGGAAGTGCGAGTGGGGGCGTCGATACGCGGATCAACATTGTCGACACACCCGGTCACGCCGACTTTGGCGGCGAAGTCGAGCGCATCCTGTCGATGGTCGACGGCGTTATCTTGCTGGTCGATGCGTCGGAAGGCGCGATGCCGCAGACCAAATTCGTGACCGGCAAGGCATTGGCTCTGGGGCTGCGTCCGATTGTCGTCGTCAACAAAGTCGACCGGCCCGACGAGCGGATTCAGGAAGTGCTCGACGAAGTGTTCGATCTGTTCGTTTCGTTGGAGGCGACCGACGAGCAACTCGATTTTCCAGTGCTCTACGCGAGCGGTCGCAATGGCTATGCGAGCCTCGATCCCGACCGCCGCGAGGGGACCCTTGCGCCGTTGTTCGAAACGATCGTCAGCCACGTGCCCGAGCCGTCGGCCGATCCCGACGGGCCGTTCAAGTTTTTGGTGACGCTGCTCGACCGCGATAACTTTCTGGGCCGTATCCTCACCGGTCTTGTGTTCAGCGGCTCGATCAAGACCAACATGCCGATCCATGCGCTCGATCCCGATGGCAAGATTGTCGAAACTGGGCGCGCGTCAAAGATCATGGCATTTCGCGGGCTTGAGCGGATGCCGGTCGACGAAGCGCATGCCGGCGACATTATTTCGATTGCGGGCCTGACCACGGCAACTGTCGCAAACACGATCTGCGATCCGACGGTAACTGAACCGCTTCACGCACAACCCATTGATCCGCCGACATTGTCGATGCGCTTTGCCGTGAACGACAGCCCGATGGCAGGTCGCGAAGGCACCAAGGTGACGAGCCGGATGATCCGCGACCGCTTGTTCCGCGAAGCCGAATCGAATGTCGCGATCAAGGTCACCGAGAGCGCCGATAAGGACAGCTTCGAAGTCGCAGGCCGCGGCGAATTGCAGCTCGGCGTGCTCATCGAAACGATGCGCCGCGAAGGCTTCGAACTGGGCATCAGCCGCCCGCGTGTCCTATTCCGCGAAGACGAAAACGGCAAGCGCACCGAGCCTTATGAAACCGTCGTCATCGACGTGGACGAGGAATATTCGGGCACGGTCGTCGAGAAGATGAATCTGCGCAAAGCCGAGCTGACCGACATGCGCCCCAGCGGCGGTGGTAAGACGCGGATCACGTTCAGTGCCCCGGCCCGCGGCCTGATCGGTTATCACGGTGAATTTCTGTCCGATACGCGCGGCACGGGGATAATGAACCGGCTTTACGAGAAATATGGTCCCCACAAAGGCGTGATCGAGGGGCGCAAGAACGGCGTCCTGATCTCCAACGGCGCGGGCGAAGCGAACAGCTATGCGCTGGGGCCGCTGGAAGAGCGCGGCATCCTGTTCGTGGCGCATCAGGAAGCGCTGTATGAAGGGATGATCGTCGGCGAAAATGCCAAGACCGACGACCTCGAAGTCAACCCGATGAAGACCAAGCAGCTCACTAACTTCCGCGCGAGCGGCGGCAAGGACGACGCGATCCGGCTTACCCCGCCAAAGCGGATGACGCTGGAACAGGCGATTGCCTATATCGACGACGACGAGCTGGTCGAAGTGACGCCAAAGAGCATCCGCTTGCGAAAAACGCATCTGGATCCGAATGAGCGGAAACGGGCTTCAAGGGCGAAGGTTGCGGCTTAGGGCGAATTACGCGAAGGGTTTGAGAGTATGCCGAGGCAAGCGACTGCGATTTCCATTTTGCTTGCCAGCCCGTTCGATGTGGTCCCGGAGCGCGACCTTATCTCTAGGCTTGTCGCCGATTGGAATAATCTTCGTGGCAGAAACCGTGGTATTTTCCTCGATCTGTTAAAGTTCGAAACTTCGGTATCTGCTGGGTTTGGTGATGACGGCCAAGCCGTCGTCAACGATAGCATTGGTGATGATTATGATGCTGTAATAGGGATTTTTTGGACCCGAATTGGGACACCGACTGGCCGATCAAAGTCGGGAACAATTGAAGAGATCGAGAGAGCTATTGGTAGATATCGCGATGGCGAAAACGTTGAAATTGCTGTCTATTTCAAAAAAGCTCCTATCTTGTCCGACGACATCGACCTTGATCAGGTTCAAGGCGTACGAGATTTTAAGACACGTTTGGAGTCAGAGGGTGGGTTACACGAACCATTTAGTGACGAAACGACGCTACGCTACGAAATTGAAATACTTTTAGATAAGCTCGCAAAGCGTTTCGGGGTTGCACCGTCAGTATCTGTTGCCAGTCAAGATATTGCTATCGAAAATCAAAAAAGACCACAACAACCGATGAATCAAACCATAGCCCACTTAGACGAAGTCGGCTATCTCGATGCTATTGAAAACATAGAAAAATATAGTAATTTAGCTTTTGAATTCATAACCCAGCTTGGTTTTGAACTTCAAAATTTAGCCGAGACCACGTCGGTTCAAGCCACGAGTATATCTGAAATATCCAGCTTAGGCCCAATCCAAGCTCACGAAATGAAGCCCGTGATAACAGTTGTAGCTAAAGCGATGGATAAATTTAGTGATTTTGTAGAACCAAGAGAATCAGAATTTAGAAAAAGCAGTCTAGAATTGGCGAATAATGCTCGATCACTTATAGACCTGATGTATGATTTCGAACCTTCAGATAGTGATGTGAATGGGCTAATCACACTCCTTGAGACACTAGTCGAGAATTCATCATCCTCTTTAGATAGTCTAAAGGAGCTACATTCCACTACTCGTGGTCTACAGCGGATGACCACGATCTTTAATCACTCGCGAAAGAGAATTTTGAAAAACTTCGACGCCGTGATTTCAGATATTGGCAACATGAGAGATGTTTTAGCCGTAGCGGTTTCGGAACTTAGCGCGCGGCACGCTTCAAATATGAAGTTGGCAGGCTGTCGGGCGGTAAATTTGGACAACCCTGAAGACACTTGAAAACATTTGAAGCGGGCAATAGCACCTGGGTGCACTGCTTGAAGGGCAAGCCCTCGTCGGGCTAAGCTGGAGCTATGGCTACTCACCTCAAATCCGTCCCCTCGTCGGTCGATGATTTCGGCCTGCCCGGCTGGACCTACGACGACGCCGATTATTTCGCGGTCGAGATGGAGCGGGTGATCCGTCCGGTGTGGCAGATTGTTTGTCATGGGTCGGACATAGCGGGTGCGGGGGACTGGCGGGCGATTGACCTGCTGGGCGAGAGTATCGTTGTCGTGCGCGGCGATGATGGCGCGGTGCGTGCGTTTGTGAATGTTTGCCGGCATCGGGGGATGCGGATTGTCGATGGCGACAAGGGCTGCGCGAAGAAGCTGGTTTGTCCCTATCATGCGTGGGTTTATGAGCTGGACGGGCGCTTGTCTGGCGTGCCGATGCGTGGGGATTATCCGGCGCTGGATATGGCGGCGACGGGGCTGGTCGCGGTCGATGTCGAGGTGTGGCAGGGCTTTGTGTTCGTCCGGTTGCGCGATGAGGGTGGACCGTCGGTTGCCGAGATGATGGCACCTGCCGGGGCGGAGATCGCGCCGTATAAATTCACCGAGATGCAGCCGGTGAATTTATACGGCGCGATCTCCGCCCCGGCAGGTGCCATCATCTCGGCAACCGACGGTCCACCCTCATCGCGCAACCGGACGAACACAAAGCCCTGCCACACCGCGACATCGACCGCGACCCGCCCCGT
>JANLWD010000050.1:0-3018 GCA_031364345.1 Sphingomonas sp. | reverse complement strand
CCGAAATGCCTCGACACGCCGGCAGTGCGTGCGCTGCAATGAAGCTGATCTTTGTTTATAACGCCAATGCGGGGATCGCTGCGGGCATCATGGACAGCATCCACAAAACGCTGTCACCGGCGACCTATCCCTGTGATTTGTGCGCAATCACTTATGGCGCTGTCCGGATGCGCCCAAAATGGAAAGCCTGGCTAAAGGCGCAACGCTTTGCGACCATATTCATGTATCGCGCCGGTTTTCGCACCGCTTATCCCGATGTCGACGCCGACTTGCCCGCGATATTCGTCGAACATGACGGCGAGCTTAGCACGCTCGTCGCCGCCGATGAATTTGCGCCGATCGCCGATGTCGACAGCCTGATCGCGCTTATTGAAGCTCGCATCGCCTAACGCGGCAGCATCGCACCCATTTGCACGCCACCGAAAATATGGACGTGCAGATGCGGCACTTCCTGATGTCCGTGCCCGCCGATGTTGCTCAACAACCGGTATCCCGGTTCGGCAAGGCCCGCCTGGCGCGCGACATGACCGACGGCGCGGATGAACCCCGTGATCTCGGCATCCGAGCCGCGGACGGTAAAGTCGTCCCAATTGACATAGGCGCCTTTGGGTATGACCAAGATGTGCACCGGCGCCTGCGGACTGATGTCGTGAAACGCAAGCGCATGATCGTCCTCGAACACGGCACGACTGGGCAGTTCGCCGCGAAGGATGCGCGCAAAGATATTGGTGTCGTCATAGGGCAGCATTGCGTCGATCGGCATGGTCAGGCTTTCCGTGCGGCTGTTGTGCGTGCCGCTTTTTCGGCAAGGCCCGACGTGCCCGTGCGACGCGTCAATTCGGCCTCCACTTCTGCGAATGCGATGCCGCGCGCGTTCAGCAGCACGAACAGATGAAATATGACATCGCTTGCTTCGGCAACAAGCGCCGCATTGTCCTGCGACAATGCCGCCACGATCAACTCGACGGCCTCTTCACCGAATTTTCGCGCAATCATCGGCGTGCCACCGGCATTGAGCTTCGCCACATACGACGTGTCGGCACGCGCCTCTCGGCGCGCCGCAATCGTCGTTTCGAGTTGGCGCAGAACGTCAGTCACGCCGCCGTTAAGCGGCGATTGGCCCGGCGCGTCAAGCGTCGTTATCGTCGTCGCGCGGCCGGATCCGGCTCGATTGCCGCCCGACGATCAGCCCCGCGACGGCAAGGCCGAACAGGATCATATCGGTCGGCTCCGGAATTTTGACGCTCCCCTGCGCCAGCGCCGGTGTGGCGGTAACGGCGAGCATAAATACCCCCGCAATCAAAAACATGCCCCTGTTCATCTTCGCTTCCCATCCCACAAACGTGTCCGAGTCGCGACCCGTTACCGGGATAGGCCAAGTTTCGTTTCGGGACAGTATTATTTACGACTAGTTAACCCCGCGGCTGCAAGTGCGCGGTGCGCGTCGGCGATGCTCGCTTCGCCAAAATGGAAAATCGATGCCGCAAGAACGGCGCTTGCGTGCCCCTCGACGACACCTTCGACCAGATGATCGAGCGTGCCGACACCGCCGCTCGCAATCACCGGAATGTCGACGGCATCGGCGATGGCGCGCGTCAGTTCGAGATCATAACCGTCGCGCGTGCCGTCGCGGTCCATCGATGTGACGAGCAGTTCGCCTGCGCCAAGCCGTGCAAGATTCAGGGCATGACTGACAGCGTCAATGCCCGTTGCCCGCCTGCCGCCATGCGTGAATATTTCCCAGCGCACGCGTTCAGGATCATCGACGCGACGCGCATCGACCGAACCGACCACGCACTGGCTGCCGAAGCGCGCGGCAATGTCGGCCACCAGTTCGGGCCGCGCGACCGCTGCGCTGTTCACCGCGACTTTGTCTGCCCCGGCCAGCAATAATGCGCGCGCGTCATCCGCCGACCGCACGCCACCACCCACGGTCAGCGGCATGAAACAGACTTCTGCCGTGCGGCGGACAACGTCGATGATCGTGTCGCGTCCCTCGTGACTGGCGCCGATGTCGAGGAAACATAATTCATCCGCGCCCGCCGCGTCATAGGCGCGCGCCGCTTCGACCGGGTCGCCCGCATCGCGCAGGTCGACGAAGTTCACGCCCTTGACCACGCGGCCGTTCGCGACATCGAGGCAGGGAATGACACGGATTCGGACGGTCATGATGCAGCAACCGCAAGCGCGGTCGCCAGATCGAGCCGCCCGTCATAAAGCGCGCGGCCGGTAATCACGCCTTCGATGCCGTCCTTGGCATAAATCGCCAGCATCCGGATATCGCCGACATTCTTGACACCACCGCTGGCGATGACCGGCAATGTCTGTGCGCGGGCAAGGTCGACCGTCGCTTCGACATTGCACCCTGTCAGCATGCCGTCGCGACCGACATCGGTGAACAGCAATGCCGCGACCCCTGCATCTTCGAACCGCCGCGCCATGTCGAGCACCGCGATGTCGGACACATCGGCCCAGCCTTCGGTCGCCACAAAACCGTCGCGCGCGTCGACGCCAACAACGACGCCGCCGGGAAATGCCTTTGCCGCGTCGCGCACGAGCTGTGGGTTTTTTAGTGCTGCCGTGCCGATCACGATCCGCGATACGCCGCGCGCAAACCAGCTTTCGACTGCCGCCATTGTCCGGATACCGCCGCCGACTTGGACGTGGCCGGGGAAAACCGCAACGATGCCGGCGACGGCGTCCGCGTTCACGGCTTCACCTGCAAATGCACCATCGAGGTCGACCACGTGGAGATGCTGCGCGCCCGCGTCGGCAAAAAGCATTGCCTGCGCCGCCGGATCATCTCCGTAAACCGTGGCCCGGTCCATATCGCCCTCCGCCAGACGAACGACCTGCCCCCCTTTCAAGTCGATAGCGGGAAAAACGATCAGGCTCATGTCACGGTCGCCACTTCATGAATCTCTTCAGTGTTTCGATGCCGTAAGTCTGGCTTTTTTCGGGGTGAAATTGCACGCCCAGCATGTTGTCGCGTGCGATCGCGGCAACGCGCGGGCCGCC
>JANLWD010000048.1:0-3019 GCA_031364345.1 Sphingomonas sp. | reverse complement strand
TTCTTGCGTGTCATACCAATGTTTTTCGCCATTTCCCCCGATGGCCATGTCTCGTCCTTCCCGCCGCCCGCGACCAGCAAGGCGCCACGATAACGCTCGATCGGAATCCGCGCTGCCGCAACGCGCGCGGGAAAAGCGATTCTTCCTTCGGCATGGGGGACAGTCAACGCACGACGCTCGCCACGCGAAAGCGCAGCGATTGTCTCGCGCATCCCTTTATACGGGACATAGGCCAACGGTTTGCCGTCCCACGAGAAAGACGAGCGTGTGTCGTCGGCGGGCACATTCGTGCCCCATCCTTCCCACACGACATCCGACGGCACGATCGCGGCAACAGCCTTGATCCAATAAAAGCGTGACGCCGCAATCACGGCAAATTCGCCACCCTTCGAGACGCCATAAAGCCCGACATGCCTGCGATCGAGGTCCGCGCGCCCCGCGATCCAACGATGCACCTGCTCGAGGCGATCAACGGGAATATCGGCAAAATCGACTGGCAATCCAGGCAGTTTTTCACTGCTCCAGCCGGGCGCATAATAAGGCAGCGCGACGACTGCATAACCTTTGCTTGCCAGCCACGGGCCGAAATCGCGCCCGAAAGATGATCCGCCTTCCGATCCGCCCAGAGCGATTACGACCGGCAATCGACGTGTCGTTTTGGGCTTGAACAGCATGGCGCCCGAAAATCCGTCGATCGCCTCGCTGACGACCTTTGGATCGAAGGTAATAAAGCGAACCGTTCGGCTTGTGACGGCGCGGCCCGCAATCATGACGGTAAGCCGGGCCGTACCAGCCGCGACATCGGGCGGGATGGCAGCGACCGGCCGCATCGACCAGAATAATCCGGCGGCATCGGCACCGCTGTAGTCGCCAGCGATCGGGCCAACCCGCGCAACGTCGATCCGTCCACTTGGGTCGGCGACGAATTGTGCTTCGGCGCGATATGCAGCGGGACGACCGTCATTGCTCATCACGCGGTCGGCGATGATCGTTACTTGCTGGCGCGCGGACAGTCCCGCCACGATGACTGGCACCGGTTCACCGGCGATAACGCTTTCGGGCATGATGATCGATTGGGCGACGGCGGGACTGGCAAGTGCGATTGCGGTAACGAACGAAAGTGAGCGGGTAAACATGAGGCGTGTCCTTCGAAAAAACCAACACTGTCTTCACGCATTTTCCGTTCGGCGGACAAAAAAGCCACGAACGAACATTGGGATCGGTGAACAGGTTGCCTAAACCATGAAGCGACGCAGCAACTGTGCGCCGGTGCGGCTGACTTCGATCGAATCGCCATTCACCATATGCGCGGTTAGCCGGCCGCCTCCCGCAGGCTCGAGCCGGTCGAGCTTTGCGAAATTGATGATCGTCGAGCGGTGCACGCGCACGAAGCGTTCCTTGTCGAGGCGTTGTTCGAATTCGCCGAGCGACATGCGCACGAGATGATTGCGGCCAGCGACTGTGGTCACCTCCGAATAATCCTGCGCACCGGAAATGACGACGATGTCGCCGACTTCGACTGGTTGAAATTCGTCACCGGTTTTCGACAGATAGCGGTCGAGCGTCGGGCGCTGCTCGACAAATGAGACGCGCGCTGCTTCGCGCCCGCCGCGGACCGCGTAGCAGATCGCTGCAACCAGAGCGTAAAGCACGAGCCCCTGAAAAACCTGCCATGTAAAGGCGGGGCCAGAAAAGCCGCGCACAGCAAAACCGCTGCCGCCGAGACCATTGAAGAAGGCGAGCAGGACGAGAACGATCGCATACCAGGCAGTCGCAAATGTGATCGACAATGCAGCGTGCGATGCGATCTGCACCGGTACCGTTTTGGGCATCACATGGCTTTTGAGCACTTCGCGTGTGGCAACCGCAAGCATTGCCAGCGGTAATACGTTCGCAAGGCCAAGGCCGATGGCTTCGGGCCAGCTGCTGTTCGCGGTTTGCACAAATACGAACGCATAAAGAAGCAAAAGCAGCGCAGTTCCGCCAGTCCAGAGCGCAAAAAGCGTCGGTGGTCGAATGGCGTTCGCGGCGAGAAATTTTCGCGCTCTGACGAATCGTGCGTTCATACGGGTTGTCTAGCGACAAATCCGGGCGCGGCCAGTCGCTCGGTGGGACGGCGGATAGTCATGAAAAAAGGGTCGGAGGATTGCGCCTCCGACCCTGTTTTTCTTGGTGAGCGAGCGACGGCAAAGCCGCCGCTTCGTCGGTCGGGATGGCGACGGGTGTCGCCACCCGCCGTCCGTTCTAATCGCGAGTCCGGGGCAGCGTTCGCTGCCCCGAGCCGCGATTAAAAATCCATACCGCCCATGCCACCCATGCCGCCGCCCATACCGCCGCCCATTGCGGGGGACTTGTCTTCAGGCATTTCGGCAATCGTCGCTTCGGTCGTGATCAGGAGACCGGCAACGCTCGCCGCATCCTGAAGTGCCGTCCGCACGACTTTGGTCGGGTCGATGACGCCGGCCTTGACGAGGTTTTCATACACATCGGTCGATGCGTTGAAGCCCATCGTCTCGTCGCCTTCGCGGAGCAGATTGCCCGCAACGACAGCGCCGTCGACACCTGCGTTCTGCGCGATCTGGCGCAGCGGCGTCTGGATCGCCTTGCGGACGATGTCGATGCCGCGCGTCTGGTCGTCGTTGACGCCTTTCATGCCGTCCAAAGCCTTGGTCGCATAGAGGAGCGCCGTGCCGCCACCGGGAACGATGCCTTCTTCGACCGCTGCGCGTGTGGCGTGCAGCGCATCGTCGACGCGGTCCTTGCGTTCCTTGACTTCGACTTCCGACGCGCCACCAACCTTGATGACCGCAACGCCGCCGGCGAGTTTGGCAAGACGCTCCTGAAGCTTTTCCTTGTCATAATCGCTGGTGGTGTTTTCGATCTGCTGGCGGATCGCTTCGACGCGGCCTTTGATCGCATCGGCTTCACCCAGACCGTCGATGATCGTGGTGTTGTCCTTGTCAATCGTGACGCGCTTGGCCGAACCGAGCATGGCGAGCGTGACGGTTTCGAGCTTGAT
>JANLWD010000038.1:0-14249 GCA_031364345.1 Sphingomonas sp. | reverse complement strand
CATGGCTGCCCGATCCGGCGGATCGAAGTGCGCGACGGCTTGAGCAAAGGCGCGCTCGATTTTACGCCGACCGACGACGCGCTCGGCACGATGGTCGAAAACCGCATCCTGCGCCGCGTTTTGCGCGAGGCGGCGCTGGCGGCTCCGCATATTGATTTGCGCCAGCCTGTGCGGGCGCTCTCGGTGCTGCGCGATGCGAGCGGCGTGACGGCAACGCTTGATGACGGAAGCGTGATCCGCGCCAACCTGCTGGTCGCTGCCGAGGGTCGAAATTCACCGACGCGGACGGCGGCCGGCATCCGCATTGCGAATTGGAAATATGACAGCGCGGCGATCATCTCCGCCTTCGATCACAGCTTGCCCCACGACAATGTCGCGCACGAGATTTTCTATCCCGAAGGACCTTTTGCGTTGCTGCCGATGCTGCCGGGGAACCGGTCTGCGCTCGTTTGGACAGTCGATGCGAAGGACGCCGCGGGCGTGATGGCACTGAGCGATCACGCTTTTGCGGTCGAGGCGCAGAAGCGGACCGGCAATGTGCTCGGCGATTTGTCCGCCGCAGCGCCGCGCTCGACATGGCCGCTCGGTTTTCATCATGCCGCGACCATAACCGGCGCGCGGCTCGCGTTGGTCGGCGATGCGGCGCACGGCATTCATCCGATTGCGGGGCAGGGCCTGAACCTCGGCTTTCGCGATGTCGCCGCGCTGACCGAAGTGCTGGTCGATGCGACGCGGATCGGCCTCGACTTGGGCGATGCGCAGGTGCTGGCGCATTATCAGCAGTGGCGAAGCACAGACACGCTCGCGGTATCGATTGCGACCGATACGCTCAACCGGTTGTTTGCGATTAAGGGCAAACCCGCGCGCGCAGTGCGGCGGTTCGGGCTGGGCGCAGTACAGAGAGTAGCGCCGTTGAAGAGCCTGTTCATGGCCGAAGCGCGCGGTGAGTCGGGTGCCGTGCCGAAACTGCTGCAGGGCGTGGGCGTTTAGGTCAGCCGCGACCCGGCAAAGCCGTGTCGTCGATCGACGCTTTGCGCCGTCGGCCGAGCTTGGACGAGTCTGCGCCAGCATGGCGCAAGGCCGTCCGGCGCTACTGCAGCGTCACCCGCTCCTCACCCCCATGTCGCCCGAAAAACTGCATGAGCTGCACAATCAAATCCGCACGGTCTGACAAGGACGCCGCCTCAAGCAACGCCTGTTTCGCGGCCGCATCGAAAGGCGCGATCTGGGCGATGCCGTTGACGAGCGCTTCGTCGTCGAGGCGCGAGACCGCTTCCCAGTCGACGGCATAGCCCTGCGCTTCGGCAAAGGCGCGCGACTCCTGTTCGAGGCTGGCGCGCCGGGCGAGCGCAAGATTGGTGTCGGCGGCATTGTCGGCTTCGATCTGTGCTTCGATCTGGCGGAACGGTGTGGTGACATCGAGCTCGCGCACAACACGAAAACGCGCCAGCCCTTCGAGAACGATGTTGTATCGTCCATCGTCCATTGCTTCGACATGCGCGATCTTGCCGACGCAGCCGATGTCGAATAATTGCGTCGGACCGTCGCGGTCGGCCTGCACAGGCTTGGGCTGTATCATGCCAATCCGCCGGTCGCGCGCCATCGCATCGCTGATGAGGGCACGGTAGCGCGGTTCGAATATGTGCAGCGGCAAATGCATGCGCGGAAACAGCAGGGCACCACCGATCGGAAAAATCGAGATGCGCTGGATCGTGTCGGTCGCCTTATTCTCGGAAGGGGCGCTCATGTGAACAGCACCGCAGAGAGGCGACGACGTTGTGCGGAGACCCACGGGTCCATGACGCCGACCACATCGAACAGTTTCAGTAATTGCGCTTTTGCCGCGCCATCGTTCCATTCGCGGTCTGCTTTGATAATTTCGAGCAAGTGGTCCGCCGCGCCGTCACGATCGTCGGACGCCATCAGCCCACCGGCAAGTTCGAAACGTTTGGCGTAGTCGTCGGGATGGGCGGCGACTTCGGCAATCAATGCCGTCAGGTCTTCGACAGGCTTGGCATCTCGTGCGAGCGCCAGCGCTGATTGCGCGCGCGAAACCGCCGGATCCTTGGCCAGTTCGGGCGGAAGCGCGGCAAGCAAGCTTTCCCCTTCCTCGACTCGGCCGGCCGCGACCAATGCGCGGACTAGCCCGGCGATCGCCGGTGCATTGTCGGGTGCCATGTCGACGATCTGGCTGAAAATGCTGGCTGCGCGTTCGGCATCGCCCGATGCCAGCACGTCCTCGCCCATTGCAATCAGCGGCTCGATTTCAGCTTCGAGCGCCTGTTCCTCGCCCTGCACCGGGATTTGTTTGAGGATCGCGTCGAGCGCCGTTTTCAACTGACTTTCGGTGCGAGCGGGCGTGAGGTCGGCGACAAGCTGTCCCTGAAACACCGCATAGACTGTCGGGATCGACTGGACGCGAAACTGTGCGGCAACTGCTTTGTTCGCGTCGACATCGATTTTCTTGAGGATGACGCCTTTGACCGCATATTCGGCGGCGACTTTTTCGAGCACAGGGCCGAGCGCTTTGCACGGCCCGCACCATTCCGCCCAGAAATCGAGGATGACGAGTTGTGTCATCGATGGCTCGATCACGTCGGTGCGAAATGTTTCGATTTCGGCGCGATCGGCCGCGCTAATCCCAAGGGTCGCCACGTGATTCTCCTGCTTGAAATCCTTATGTGGGAAATCGCGGCGCATTGCCAAGGGGCCAGGCACAGGGGATTGCGCATTCGACGGGTCGCTGCTAATCGCCGCGGCTCACCCGCCGGGTCCATATCCGGCAAAACGCTCGAGCGGGCGTAGCTCAGGGGTAGAGCACGACCTTGCCAAGGTCGGGGTCGAGGGTTCGAATCCCTTCGCCCGCTCCACGCGGATGTTACTGTCCGGCTTATTAATCATGGCTGCGCGCCAAATGCCGGCAACGGTGAGAGGATGAAGGCGGATGACGGTAGGACCGGTATTCGTGCTGAGCCTCGGCAGTTTCGCTATTTTTTGTCATGCAATTGATCTCCGATTGCCCTCGCGTCTCGTCCGCATTCTGCGTCGATGCCAGCTTGGAGAACTGCCCGCATGACCGACCTGTCTCCCGTGAAGGGTTTGAGCGAAGCCGAGATTGCCGAACGCATCGACGCCATTCTTGCCAAAGCGACGCTCGCCGAAAAGGTCGGTATGATGTCGGGCAAAGGTTTTTTCTCTGATTTTCGCGCCGACAATGGCGTCTGGGGTGCCCGCCCCTATCGCGCCGGCTCGGGCATCGAACGGCTGGGCGTGCCGCCGCTTTATTTCACCGATGGTCCCCGCGGTGTGGCGCGCGGGCAATCAACCTGCTTTCCCTGCACGATGGCGCGCGGCGCGACGTTCGATGCCGACCTCGAGCAGCGGATCGGCGAGGCGATGAGCATCGAAATTCGCGCTCAGGGCTGCACGTTGTCGGGTGCGGTATGCGTCAACCTTTTGCGTCATCCGGCATGGGGACGTGCACAGGAAACCTATGGCGAGGATCCGCATCATCTGGCCGTGATGGGTGCAGCACTCGGTATCGGACTTCAGGCACACAATGTCATCGCGACTGTGAAGCATTTTGCGCTCAACTCGATGGAGAATGCCCGTTTCACTGTCGACGTTCGGATCGACGATCGCGCTCTGCACGAGGTATACCTCCCGCACTTCAAAACGATTCTCAATGCCGGCGTCGCGAGCGTCATGAGCGCCTATAACAAGGTCAATGGCGAATATTGCGGGCAGAATCGCGGGCTGCTGACCGACATCCTGCGCGGCGAATGGGGATTTTCGGGCTTTGTCCATTCGGACTGGGTGATGGGTGTCTATAAACCCTATGGCGCAGCCGCAGGGCTCGACATCGAAAACCCCGAGCCGCTGGTGTTCGGCGACAAGCTGATCGCGGCAGTCGAAAATGGCACGGTCGAGCCGCAGGTCATCGACACAGCATGTCGCCGGATCCTGACGACACAATATCGATTCGCCTGTGCTCAGGATCCCTTGCCCGACTATCCGCTGTCGCTGGTTGCGTCCGATGCCCATCACGCGCTGGCATGCGAGGCGGCCGAGAAATCGGCCGTGCTTCTTGCCAATGACGGCGCGTTGCCGTTGTCGGCCACGATCGGCCGGTTGGCAGTGCTCGGGCGGCTTGCGGCGCTCGTCAACACTGGCGATAACGGATCAAGCCGTGTGCGCGCACCGCATGTCGTCACGGCGCTTGCCGGGCTGGTCGCTTATCTGGGCGAGGAACGCGTCACAAGCGGAGACGAAAGCGACATCGACACCGCCCGTCGTGTTGCCGCCGCCGCCGATGCAGTCGTGGTGGTGGTGGGGTACACCGCGGACGAAGAAGGTGAATTCATCCCCGGCGATATCGCCCTTGGCCAGGAAAGCGCGATTCCCGAACCCGACCGCAGCCATATCCCGGCCGAGGTGAAAGCATCGCGCCCGGCACGTCCGGCAAGCATCGGTGGTGATCGGCAGACGCTCGATCTGCCAGCTGCACAAGTCGCATTGATCGAAGCGGCGGCGGCAAGTGGCAAACCCGTTATTGTCGTGATCGTCGCCGGATCGGCCGTAATGGTCGAAGGTTGGCACGACCGCGTCGGCGCAATCGTCCAGACATTTTACAGTGGGATGGCGGGCGGGACGGCGCTTGCGCGAATATTATTCGGGGACGTCGCACCCTCCGGCCGGCTACCGTTTACCGTCGCGCGCGACACCGCGGACTATCCACATTTCGACATTGCGGCGACCACAATCACATATGACCGTTGGCACGGCTATGCCAAATTCGCGCGCGATGGCGCCGCACCGCGTTATCCTTTCGGTCACGGGCTCAGCTATACGCGCTTTGTCTGCCGCGCTCCGGCGGCGCGTCTGTCTGGCGATAAAATCGAATTGAGCGTGGCGGTTGCCAACACCGGCGATGTTGTCGCCGAAACCCCCGTGTTTGCCTATGTCACATTGCCTGGTCCGGCTGACAGCTGGCCGTATGTGCTCAAGGCGTTTACCCGTGTGAGTCTGCGCCCGCACGAGACGCGCATTGTCCGGATGACCTTCGACCGGGACACGCTGATGGTCCGCGACAGCGAAGCAAGACGCTGGCGATTGCAGCCGGGAGCGTATGAAATCACGTTCTCGAGCAGCGATTATGAACATGATGGACGCATCTCGACAAAGATTTTTTTATAAGGGTCGGCTGTCGGGCTCACATAACAATCCGGTTTCATGCTTTGACGAAGGACAGCGCCAACCGGCTGCACGCGCTGAATTTGTTGGGCGGGTTCAGGCGACGGTCCGCGACACGCGCAACGCCGCAATCGCGTCCGCATCGAGCCCCAGCATCTCGCTCAAAATCGCGTCGGTATGCTCGCCGAGCACGGGCGGTGCCGCCGGGATTGGTTGAGGCGCGCCGGGAAATTTGATCGGGCGATTAACGATCGGAATGCTGCCGAGCGCTTTGTGCTGGGTTTCGACTACCATCTCGCGTGCGACCGCTTGCGGTTGCGCCAAGGCGTCGAGCACGCCCAGGATCGGCGCATGCGGCACCTGATGCTCGGTGAGCAGCGCGTCGAGTGCGTCGAAGCTGTGCAGTGCGGTCTTGCCACCCACCAGCTCGTCGACTTCGCCGCGCGCCGCGCGCCGCTTTTCGAGCGTGTCGTAGCGCGGGTCGTCGATAAAAGATTCCAGCCCGAGCGCACGGCACAGCCGCGCCCAAAAATCGTTGGTCAGGCAAGCAATTACCATCAGGCCGCCGCGCGCCGGAAACACGCCATAGGGCACAAGATTGGGATGCGGATTGCCCTGAGGCTTGGGGTTTTCGCCGCTGTGCCAGGCGATCTGCGGCAGATAGGCAAGCAGCCCCATCAGCCCGTCGAGCAGGCTGACATCGATCAACCGGCCACGCCCTGTCACTGTCCGCTCATACAGCGCCGCAAGTATCCCGATGGGGCCGTTGATCCCCCCGACCAGATCGCCCAGCGGCAACCCGAGCCGCGTCGGTGGCCGGTCGCGTTCGCCATTGACGCTCATCGCGCCCGACATCGCCTGTGTCACGATGTCGAACGAGGGATAATCGCGCAGTGGCCCTGTCATCCCGAAGCCCGAAATCGCGCAATAAATCAGTCGCGGATTAATCGCTGCCAGAGTCTCATAACCCAGCCCCAGACGGTCCATCACGCCCGGCCGGTAATTTTCGATAAGTATGTCGCACTTTGCCGCCAGGTCTTTTGCCAGCGTCACGCCGTCGGCTGACTTCAGGTCGATGACGATACTTTTCTTGCCGCGATTGATGCCGAGGAAATAGACGCTGTGCCCATCCGAAAACGGCGGAAATGCCCGCGTGTCGTCACCGCCGCCGGGCGGCTCTACTTTGATGACTTCCGCGCCGAGATCGGCAAGCGCAAGCGATGCCGCGGGACCCGCGAGCACCCGGCTGAAATCGAGCACACGAATACCGCTGAGCGGACCGGCCCATTCGGGCGATGCTGAATTGTCCATCGCAGCGTCCTATGGTCCGGCGAGCATGCTCTCAAGCACCTTCTGCTTGCCCCGGCGATGAGCGCGCGGCCTGACGACACGCGATGCAGATCTGTATTGCTAAGAAGCGAAAATGGTGGGCGTGGCAAGGATTGAACTTGCGACCCCTGCGATGTCAACACAGTGCTCTACCACTGAGCTACACGCCCACGCTTTGAATCTACTAGCGCCAGCCCCGACGGCTGGCAACCCGCTTACAATTCGCCCGCATTGGGCGCGGCAAACATCCGGTCGACTTCCATGACGAGATCGCGAAGGTGAAACGGCTTCGATAATACCTTTGCTTGGGGCAGCGCTTGACCGGCGCGCAGCGAAACGGCGGAAAAGCCGGTGATGAACATGACACGCATGTCGGGCGCGATCACTGCTGCTTTTTGCGCCAGTTCGATGCCGTCCATTTCGGGCATGACAATATCGGTCAGCAGCAAGTCGAAACCGCCACCGTTAATCGCGCCATTTTCAATGAGCGGAAGCGCCGCTGTACCCCGGTCGACGGCAACCACTGCATAACCCGACCGTTCGAGGGCACGCACCAGATAGGTGCGCATCGCATCATCGTCTTCGGCAAGCAAAATGCGTGGCATGCGTTTATCCCGTGCGCGAAGCACTCGCTTCGCAGTCCCTGTGCACCATCTATGCCTGCGACCCTTAATATTTTCCAGCGCCGGCGGACGAAAAATATGGTGCTGCCACGTGCGCGCGCTAAAGCTTCATGCGATGGCGAGACCGAGCTTTACGACGACGAATTTATCGACGGGTGCTGGGCCTGTCCTGTTGTCGGTGCCGCATGCGGGTCGTTGTTATCAACCCGCTTTGATCGAACAACTGCGCGTGCCGCTTGCTTCGGTCATGTCACTTGAAGATCGCTATGCCGACTGCCTTGCCGACAATGCGCGTGCTGCCGGTATTCCGGTGATTACCGCGCTTACGCCGCGTCTGGCCATCGACCTGAACCGTGCCCCGGACGATCTCGATCGCAGCATGATTTTGGGCGGCATACAGAATGGCACACCGTCGTCGGCAAAAGCGCGGGCAGGACTGGGCTTGATCCCGACGCGGTTGTGGGGTGTCGGGCCGCTTTGGCGTGATCCGGTTGACCGCGACACGATCGCATTGCGACTGCGCGACATCCATCTTCCCTATCATCACGCCGTTTCGCGCGCATTGATCGGTGCGCAGCAGCGCTGGGGGAGCGCGATGCTGATCGATTTGCATTCGATGCCACCGATCGCTGGAAATGATGCTCCCGATATTGTCATCGGCGACTGTTTCGGAAAAAGCTGCACGGCGCGACTGACGGCGATTGCCGAAACGCTCTTTTCTGCGGCCGGGCTCCGCGTTGCTGTAAACGTCCCTTATGCTGGCGGATATATTGCGTCGCGCCACGGCCGCCCCGATTCGCACGTTTACGCACTTCAGATCGAAGTCGACCGGCGGCTCTATCTCGACGATGCACTCGACAAGCCGGCAGCGGGCCTTGCGCGGATGCAGCGCCTGATCCTCATGCTCGCCGAGACGTTTCGCGACGAATTGATGCCTCGAGTCGCGGCAGCCGCCGAATAAAGAGCCACTCCGCGCTTTCGCACGGAGTGGCCAGGTTCAGGGAGGAACACGCCCAAAGGCGTGTTGTACGCGGCGCGAAAGGGGGGACGCACCAGCGGACCGAATTAAGGTATGAAGAACAAATGCCGGTTTCAAGCGGCAACTTCATGATGCGCAGTTCAGGCTGTCTGAATCTCCGGCATTTTACCCTGATCGACCTGGCGCGCAAAAATTTCGCGCATGATCGACAATGAAAACAGATGCGCATGAATCAGCGGCAACATGCCCGACTGCGACATCTTGCGCAGTTGATCGCCGCGCAGATCGCGTAATTTGGTTTCATCGACCATCTGAAACCCGCGATAAATGAACGGCGGCGTGCCTTCATCGGTCTGGATCGAGACTTCGCCGTCCATCAAAATGCCCAGCGCTTTGAGTTCTTCCATGAAAGCGCCCGTCCGCTGACCCGCCTGTTCGAACTGCTCGCAAAATGTCAGGACATTCTTGGTCGCATCCGACGGCTGATCACCGTCGAAAATCGGATCACCATCGGCGTCGGGGCCGATTGCGCCGTTGCTCGGATCGACACAAAGTGACAATTCGTCGGTGTCGGGACGCAGCTTGGCAAGCAGGAACGGGTAGCGCCGGATGTAAGCCGGCACATAAGCTTCCTGCGTCATTTTGCCTTCAGCATCGACAAACGTGTTTACGCCTTCGTTTAGGCCCATCAGTGCCAGCGGCACGGGCTGATCGCCGACCGTGAAAATGATCGGATAATAACGCTGGATCAGCGCGAATTCCTCGACGGTTACGGGAATGGCGTGTTCGGTGTGAAGCCACGGTGCCTTGTCGACGGTCTGGTAACGCCAGCTGCCGTGCTCCTGCTGCGAAATGGGAACGAGCTCTTTATAAAGTAACGGCAGATTGGGATTTTGCGGGGCCGCGCTGGCCATCATGACTCTCCAGAAAAAATTACGGGGTAAGCGATGCGCGCCGCCCTATGGCGCAGACGCAAGCGGCGCAAGTCACCCGCTCGCGTTCATCCGTTCATCAGATAAACATTGATCCCGGTTATCGCCCGATGTTTAGGATTAATCGTTCGTTCAACCGTGCAGACGCATCGCCGCGTATCGATGGCCGCATAACGATGGATGTAACGCCGTGACACTTTCGCTGATTGCGCTGTTGACTGTAAGCATTGCGCCAGTGCCCGTTGCTGCATCCAGTAGCGCCACGCTGGCGCAATTGACGATTCAGCAACGCGTCGTCGTGCGCGTGCCGCTTGCGCCGATGCCCGCAACGCCACAGATTCCGACGCGCTGGGTGGAGAAAAAGGGGCCGAAATGCGTGGGGCTGAGCGACGTCGCCGGCTTTGCCGTGCGCGGCCCGCAAACTGTCGACTTGTTGCTTCGCAATGGTCAGCGGATGCGCACGCGGCTCGAAAAACAATGTACCAATATCGATCTCGGATATGGTTTTTACATCAAACCAAATGCGGACAGACTGATTTGCCGCGGCCGCGACGTTCTTCACGCGCGGACCGGCGGACAGTGCGAAGTCGCCGGATTCAGTGCTCTGTTGCGCGAACGCTGACTTGACTTTGCCCGGCGGTCTGCGCACCGCTAATGGGCTTTTTTCACGGAAATTTTGATGAACTTCGCCGACCTCGGCCTCTCTGACCAATTGCTTCGCGCGATCGACGATTCGGGCTACAGCGAAGCGACACCGATTCAGGCACAGGCGATACCCAGCGTCCTGATGATGCGCGACCTAATCGGCATTGCGCAGACGGGAACCGGCAAGACGGCCAGCTTCGTGCTCCCGATGATCGACATTCTTGCCGAGGGGCGCAGCCGCGCGCGCATGCCGCGCAGCCTTATTCTCGAACCAACGCGCGAACTCGCGGCGCAGGTTGCAGAGAATTTCGAGAAATACGGCAAATATCACAAGCTTTCGATGGCGCTGCTGATTGGCGGCGTGCAGATGGGCGATCAGGTCAAGGCGCTTGAAAAAGGCGTCGATGTTCTCATCGCGACGCCCGGTCGCCTGATGGATTTGTTCAGTCGCGGCAAAATCATGCTCAACGACTGTACGCTGCTTGTTATCGACGAAGCCGACCGGATGCTCGATATGGGTTTTATCCCGGATATTGAAGAAATCTGCACCAAATTGCCGGCAACGCGCCAGACGCTGTTGTTTTCGGCAACGATGCCGGGGCCGATCAAAAAGCTCGCCGACAAGTTTCTGAGCAATCCCAAACAAATCGAGGTGTCACGCCCGGCATCGGCCAACCTTCAGATCGAGCAGCGGATCGTCGAAGTCACGTCACGTGGCAAAAAGGACGCGCTGATCGACATTCTCCGCGCTGGCGACGTGACGACGGCAATTGTGTTTTCGAATCGCAAAACCACGGTGCGCGAATTGTCGCAAAGCTTGTCGCGAGCAGGTTTCAAGGCCGGCCAGATTCAAGGCGACATGGACCAGTCCGAACGGATCAGGGAACTTGACCGGTTCAAGGCGGGCGAGATCACGGTGCTGGTCGCATCCGATGTCGCGGCGCGCGGGCTCGACGTCAAAGGCGTCAGTCATGTGATCAACTACGACGTGCCATGGCATCCCGATGACTATGTTCACCGCATCGGCCGTACCGGCCGTGCCGGTGCCACCGGCAAAGCGTTTACACTGATGACGCCCGAAGACGCCGAAGCCATTGCACAGATCGAAAAGCTGACGAGCACGAAAATCGAACGGGTCGCGTCGTCTGGCGCAGCAGTGCCCGGGCCCAATTCCGGTGAAAGCGAAGACATGCGTGCAAAGCCGGCGCGTCGTGCCCGTAAGCAGGTTGCCGAACCGTCGAGCCCGAAACGCGCTCCGGTTTTGCGCGAACCAAAAATAGAGCAGGCCGTGCCGCGCGTTGCGCCGGCTCAAAACAACGACGACAATAATGACGATGACGCCGGTGGCTGGAATGGCCCGTTGCCCGGGTTTCTTGGCATCAAATTGAGCTGACACGCGCCAAAACGCGGCGTCAGGCATGACGTTTGTGAAAAAGCGCGTTAGCAGTTGCACCATGATGATAAAAAGGAATCGATGATGCGTGCTTTACTTGCTGCCGTTGCACTTTGCGTACCTGCACTGGCACAGGCCGCTTTGCCCGTCGGTGCGGTTGCGCCCGATTTCACGACGCTGGGTGCGATCGGTGGGAAGCAATTCAATTTTTCGCTCGCCAAAGCGCTGTCGAAGGGGCCGGTCGTTCTGTATTTCTTTCCGGCCGCATTCACGTCTGGCTGCACGATCGAAGCGCGGCAATTTGCCGTTGCCGCCGATGATTTCAAAAAAGCAGGCGCGACATTGATCGGCGTGGCCGCTGATCCCATCGACAAGCTCGCAAAGTTTTCGGTCGAGGAATGCCGCAATAAATTCCCCGTCGGTGTGGCCACGCCTGCGATGATCAGCGGTTATGATGTCAAATTGCCTGTGATGGCCCGGTCGAACCGCACATCATACGTCATTGGCAAGAACGGCCGGATTGCCTTTGCTTATTCCGCAATGGCGCCTGACGGCCATGTCAGCGGCACACTGGACGCTGTCCGCAAGCTCAAGCAGAAAAAATAGGCCGGCGTTATTAACCGCGCGGAAACCGGCAGCGATTAAGCAATTCTTGCGCGATGGGGCGCTTGAGGGGTTTGGGACGATCATGGCCAGCAAGCCGTTGCCCAGCGAACATCGCCGGACAGTCCGTCTTGACGTGCGGTTCAACGCGTGTCTGCGCGAGCCGGGATCAGCGCAAAAGTTCGAAGTCGACGTGATCGACCTGTCGATGACCGGTTTCCGATTCGAAACGAGTTTTACCATCAAGCCGGGAAGCAAGGTTTTCGTGACCATCCCCGGCATGAGTACGCTCGAAGCGAAAGTCGCCTGGGCGCGCAGTTATGTCTATGGCGCCCAATTCAATCAGCCGCTTTATCCCGGCGTTTTTGACTTGATTGCCAAACGCCATAAAAAAGCGTGATTGGGACCGGTTGACGCCATGTGGCCATTTACCGGCAAGCGGATTTTCGGAAGCCGGTGGTGGGCAATCGCTTTTGTACTGTTCGTCTGCTGGCAAGTCGCGCAGTTTGCGGGACACAGCGACGATGACGACGTTCTACTGAATGGCGCACAGGCCCAAGCATTGACGGACGCGCTCAATACAATCTGAGCGCGCCCACCAATGTTGCGGCTACTTCAGGTGTTTGGCGAGATATTTGTTCATTTCGAACATCGTGCATTTGTCGACGCCGAACACTGCTTTCAATTTCGCGTCGGCAAGGATTTCGCGCTTGTTCGCAGGATTCTGAAGGTCATGCTTTTTGATATAGACCCACACTTTGCTGACCATGTCGCCGCGCGTGACAGTGCCCGCGCCGATGACGGCAGCGAGTTCTGGTGACGGCGTCAGCGGTTGTTGCAGTGCATTCGGCTTTTTGACGTCGGCCATTATGGTCCTCCCTTTAAGATCGTGGCGCAGACGTTTGCGCTGTGCGACTCGATGTTCCCGCTTTGATGCGGCGTCAAGCCGTCGCGCGCTCTGCGCCGCGTTTTTTACGTCAATTGCGACAAATCGGGGGTCGCAACGACAGCATCAGCAACAAATGCTCTCTAAACCTTTGCGCTGAACGGTGTGAAATCAGTGCGTTCATCGAAAACATCGACACCTTCGCGGCGCTTGAGATAGCCGACGACGGCATATGTCACCGGCGTCAGAACGATTTCCCAGACGACTTTCAGCGCCCAGTTGGTAATCATGACAGTGACGACGGCATCATTGGTCCAGCCCGCAGATCCCCAAAAGGCGAGCGGATAAAAAAGCAAGCTGTCGACGCCCTGCCCGAAAATCGTCGAGCTGATCGTGCGGGTCCACAGGTAGCGGCCCTTTGTGATGATCTTTAGCTTGGCAAGCACGATCGAATTGACGAATTCACCGGCCCAGAACGCGACGACCGACGCAAAAACGATCCGCGGCACCTGCCCGAATACCGCGTCGTAAGCTGGCTGATTGGTCCACCCGTCAGCCGGCGGCAAACTCACGACAACCCACGACATGAAGGCCATGAAGATCAGTGCCGCGAATCCCGCCCAGATGCAGCGCCGCGCGCGGGCATAGCCGTAAACTTCGGTGAGCACGTCGCCGATCACATAACCCAGCGGGAAAAACAGGATGCCCGCGCCAAATGTGTAGCCCCATAATGTCGCAAGCTTTGCGGCACCGATGACATTCGACAACAGCAGGATCGCAACAAATGCCGCCATCACGAAATCGAAATAGCGAAAGCCATCGCGCCCGACGGCATCGGCACTTACGGGCGTCGGCGTCAGATCAATGTTCATGGGCATGGAGCAATAGGTTATTTCGCGCTAACGGCAATATCGACGCGCCCGTAGCTCAGTTGGATAGAGCACGAGACTTCTAATCTTGAGGCCACAGGTTCGACTCCTGTCGGGCGCGCCATTGGATTGCGGTCGGGAGCAGGGCTCCCGACCACCGTTATTCCGCTGCTGCCTGTCCGAACATATCCAAAGCAACGGCGCTGTCGTCTTCGTTGGCGGCTGGCCCCGCCTTGGCCGCACTGCGACGGTCGAACGAATCCCACACTTCGTTCCAGTTACCGCGCGTCGCCGCTTTCGAATATTCGGTCGCGCGCGTTTCAAAGAAGTTGGCATGCTCCACACCGTTGAGCAGCGGGGCGAGCCAGGGCAGGGGGTGGTCCTCGATCATGAACATCGGCTTGAAACCGAGCTGGCCCAGTCTCCAGTCGGCGATGTAGCGGACATATTTCTTGATATCCTTGGCCGTCATGCCCGAAACAGGGCCATCCGCGAACGCGAGATCGATGAACGCGTCTTCGAGGCGAACCGTCGTCTGACAGCAATCGAGGATGTCGTCCTTCACGGCCTTGGTCAGGCAATCGCGCTCCTTGGTGAAGGCGTGGAACAGCTTGGTGATCCCCTCACAGTGCAGGCTTTCGTCGCGGATCGACCAGGTGACGATCTGGCCCATGCCCTTCATCTTGTTGAAGCGCGGGAAGTTCATCAGCATCGCAAACGACGCGAAGAGTTGCAGCCCTTCGGTAAAGCCGCCGAACATGGCGAGCGTGCGGGCGATGTCCTGATCATTGTCGACG